>JASHYB010000109.1 GCA_030043255.1 Thermoplasmata archaeon
AGCGCCCCGGTGAACGGCCACCTCAACACGCTGCAGGGCGACTACGGAGTCGGCGACACCTCCCAGCTGGAGAAGGAGTCGCCGGTGATCCTCTGCAGCTTCCCGAGCTAGGAGGGCGGCGGTGGGGTTCGGACGATGGTACAATCGTGCCCTGAACCGGATCTGGGGGTTCGTCGAGGACCGCACGTCGATGCGGCGGTGGGCGCTCCGGCCGCAGCCGGAGTTCTCGTTCAAGCCGTCGTACTGGACCGGCGCGTTCGTGATCAACGCGTTCCTCTACCAGGTCGTCAGCGGCGCCCTCCTGCTGCTGTACTACCAGCCGAGCACCTCCACGAACGCCACGTACACCGCCTGCGGCCAGGCGGTCGGGACCCTCTCGCCGACGCCGGCCGCCTGGTGCTCGACGTACTACATCATCCATTCCGTGCCGATGGGCTCGCTGCTGCTGTCGACCCACCTCTACGGGTCCTACGCGATGATCTTCCTGCTGTTCGTCCACCTGTACCGGGGCTACTACCTCGGGGTGTACAAGGCGCCGCGCGAGTTCTCCTGGATGGTCGGCACGCTGCTGCTGGTGCTGACCCTGGGGATGGGCTTCACCGGCTACCTGCTGCCGTACACCCAGCTGTCCTACAACGCGACGGACGTCGGGATCGTCCTCGCCCTGCGGCTGCCGACCTTCGGGCCGCTGCTCGGCCCGTTCATCTTAGGGGACGGCACGTCGCAAGGGCTGCTCTCGCGGATGTTCGACGCCCACGTGCTGCTGATCCCGCTCGCGATCGCGGCGCTGCTCTACGCCCACATCGCGCTGTTCGAGTCGCACGGGATCGCCCCGCCGGCGACCTCCGACCCGCTGCAGCGTCGGCGCTTCACCGACGCCGAGTCCAAGGAGCAGGTGCCGTTCATGCCGCACATCTTCTTCTACCTCACCAAGTGGGGGCTGCTCTACGTCGGGATCCTGTTCGGGATCGCGGCGCTCTGGCCCTGGAGCCTCGGCTCGTACGTCGGCAATACGGCGGTCGCCCCGCCGGTGACCGAGCCGGACTGGTACTTCCTCTGGCTGTTCAAGCTGGTCGATTTCGCCGGCGTGACCCCGGTGCTCGCCGTCGCGATCTCGACGGTCCTGCTGGTCTACCTGCTGTTCCTGCCGTTCCTGGACCGGTCGAAGCGTACCCACCCGCGGGACCGCCCGCTGTTCATCTGGCTGGGGACGTCGCTGCTGGGCTTCTTCATCACGATGACCGTCTGGGGCGGCGAGACCCCGGGCATCCAGATCCCGCCGATGGCGGTCGCCCAGATGCTCGCCCCGATCTTCGCGGTGAACGCGGTCGCCGTCGGGCTGTTCCACTGGCGCTACGCCCGCAGCTACCGCCGCCGGCTGGCCGCGCGGACCGGCCGGGGCGCGCCGGCCGTCCCGTCCGCGTCGGGCGCTGGGCCGGCCCCGATTGCCACCGCCGAGGTGAGCGCCCGTGAGTGAGCCCGCCCCCGGGCCCGGGACGGAGAAGCCGGTCTGGCGGACCGGGACGATCTGGGGGATCCTGGCGATCTTCCTGGTCTTCGGCTCGGTCGGCTGCGCGACGTTCGCCTACGGGATGCTCGCGCTGTTCTCCGGGGCGCTCATCGGCGCGGTCGAGGCGGCGTTCGGCGCGGGGGTCGCGATCGTCGCGCTGCTGTTCATGGCCGGCATCCTGTACCGGGTCGACCGGTACCGCGGGGCCGTCGGTAGGAGGATCGAGCTCTTTGAGTGAGCTCTCCGACGGCGAGCTGGCCGCCCTGCAGCGGCGGACCCTCGACCTCTACGGCGCGGTGATGCTCCTGATGCTGCTGGGCATCGCGGTGCTGGTCGCCTACGCGATCGAGCTCGGGCCCCTCACCAACCCCGGCGCCGAGCGCTCCTTCGGCTTCGCGATCGCGCTGATGGCGCTCATGGGGGCGGTCATCTTCCACGTCGTCGACCGCACGTACCGGCTCTGGCCGCTCGGCCGCCGCATCGTCCCGACGCGGCCGGCGACGCTCACCACGCAGAGCTGGGTCCGCCTGCTCAAGGTCCTGGTCGTCGTGCTCGCGGTCGCCGGCATCGCCTACGTCATCGGAGGGCTCCTCGCATGAGCCGGCGGGGGCGCGCGTGACCGCGACCTTCACCCTCGAGAGCGAGGTCGGCCTGATCGCCGGGCTCGCCGCGTTCCTGCTCGCGCTGCTCTCCTACCGGGGCGAGTGGGTCGTCGCGGCGGTGCGCAAGTGGCTGTTCACCACCGACCACCGCCGGATCGGCCTGATGTACATCACCCTCGGGATCATTTTCTTCTTCATCGGCGGGATCTACGCCGTCGAGATCCGCACCGACCTAGGCTTCGTCCAGGGGCTCGGGCTCGACCCGCAGACGACGCTCGGGATCACCCCGGACGTCTACTCGACCCTGTTCACGATGCACGGGGTCCTGATGATCTTCATGTTCATCATGCCGACGCTCGCCGGCTTCGGCAACCTGCTGGTGCCGTCGATGATCGGCTCGCGGGAGATGGCGCTCCCGCGGATCAACGCCATCGCCTTCTGGCTGATCCCGCCGGCCGGCGTCATCCTGATCCTCTCCAACGCGAACGCGGGCTGGACCGGCTACGTCCCACTCTCGGTGACGCTCCCCGGGGACGGGATCGACCTGTGGATCCTCGGCCTGCACATCCTCACCGTCTCGTCCATGCTCGGGGCGGTGAACTTCCTCGTCACCATCGTCAAGCACCGGGCGCCCGGCGTGCACTACTGGAACATGCCGCTGTTCGTCTGGGCGACCCTGATCAACTCGGTCCTGCTGATCTTCGCGCTCCCGTCGCTGTCGATCGGCCTGACCATGATCCTGTCGGACCGGCTCTTCCACACCAGCATCCTCGCCGCGGAGAACGGCACCCCGCTCGGCGGGGCGCTGCTCTACCAGAACGTCTTCTGGTTCTTCGCGCACCCGGAGGTCTACGTGATGGTCTTACCGGCGTTCGGGATCATCTCGACGGTCATCCCCAAGCTCGCCCGCAAGGACATCTACGGCTACGG
>JASHYB010000011.1 GCA_030043255.1 Thermoplasmata archaeon
TGCCGTCGTTCGTGGCGCCGGTCGACGTGCTGGCGTCGTACCTGTTCCTGTCCTACTTCCTGCTCCTCGCGGCCTACGTGGACGCGCACCGGACCATCCTCCGGGCCCACGCCGGACGAGCGGCGCTCGACGCGAGCCCGCAGACCGGGGGTCCGGGGTCCCCGGGGTTCGGGCCCGGCTAGTTTCCTCGGTCCGGAGTTCCAGGTTCGGAAAGGAGGAGGACCCCCTCGGTCGGCAGGGCGTTAGCCGGTCGGCGACCTCCCTTCAGCCTGCGCTGTCTCCGAGCCCCGCCCCCCGTCAGACCCCGCAGCGGGCCACTTTCCTCAGGATCAGAACGGACCCGACGCGCCGCTGACCGCCGCGCTGGAGGTAGCGAACGCGTTCAGGGTGTCGGAACTTCCGGTGTAGCTGATGGCCGAGACCACCACCAGGTTCTCCGCGTTGGTCAGGAGGACGGGGGCTGAAGGGCTCCAGCCGGCGGACCCGTTGTAGGTCGCCGCGATCGAGCCGTTACCGACCCAGTAGAGGACCGCATACCAGCTGGCGCCCGTACCGGTCGGTGCGCCGCAGGTCGACTCGCCGAACGGCGTACCGCTCGGCGCGAAGGCGCAGCTGCTCGGGACCGCCCCACTGCTGGGGACCGACGAGCCCACCGGCGTATCCAGGGCGAGCCCGAAGACGCCCGTGGTGAGCCCGCTCGACGGGGAGATGGTGATCGTGTAGTAGTAGGCGGAACCCGCCGCGCTCTCCGTGGGCGAGGACATGCCGAGGGTGTACGGTGGCTCGGCGTACGTATAGGTGACCGGCACGGTGCTGACCTTGCGATCGACCACGGTCCACGTCCCGCTGGACGGCGAGACCGAGTAGCCGGCCACGCTCGCCACGGCGAAGCGGTACGAGCCTCGCAAGAGGGTACAGGTCAGCGTCGAGGTGGTCCCCGTCTCGCTGCAGGCGGTACTGCCGTTGGCCGCGTACGTCATGGTCACGCCCCACGCGACGCCGCTCGCCAGACCGGACTCGTCAAAGACCACCTGGCCGTCCACCAAGGTGAACTTCAGCGCCCGGATCGTCGGGTCCTTCGCCACGCTCACCGTCCCCTTCGCGGAGCTGGCCCGGTAGCCGTACGGAACGCTGACCGAGTACTCCCACGAGCCCTTCGTGACGTTCACGCTCAACGAGGTGCCCGTCGTGCTCGCGTTGGCGCTGGCCTGCGACAGGAGCCCGTCCGGCGGTCCGGTCCGGATCGCCGCCCAGATGAGGCTCACCCCCCACGGGGTCCCCGCCGGCAGGCCCCGCTCCGTGAACGTCAGCGTCTCGATCGGCACGAACGTCACCTTCAGCTTCGTTCCTTTCGCGCTACCGGAGACCGTCGTGCTCGCCGTCGTCGTCCCCTTCGGACCGGTGACCCGGCTGACGGCGTAGCCGGCCGGCGCGGTGAAGGAGTAGGTGAGCGGGCCGGTGGGCTCGAAGAAGCCCGTCGAAGTGCTCCCGTTGCTGGTGTTGGTCTGGCTCACCCCCCCGCCGCTGGAGGCGGTCACGTTGAACGAAGCGCCGGTCGGCAGCCCCTTCTCGGTGAAGGTCACCCGCGTCTCGGACGGCACGTAGCGGATGTTGTACCACAGCTGGTCCCCCGCGCCGCCGAGGACGGGGTTGGTGTTCACGCTCGAAGCGGCGATCCACGGGGCGAAGACGCTGAGCTGGGTCGACGCGCCGTACTCGAGGTAGAGGCCGAGGTCGTTCAGCACCGCCTGCATCGCCCAGTACTCGAGGCCCTGCAGCGAGGGGTTCGTCTCGTGGGTGACGTTGTAGGCGAGGTCCGCCACGACGGCATACGCCACCCCCTCGCAGGCGTCGCTCAGGGCCGACTGCTTCGCCCAGTAGAGGAGGTCCGACAGGTTGCCGACACCGTGGCCGCAGGTCGAGACGTTGTCGAACGCCGGGAGCTGCAACTGCTCGCTCACCGCGTCCGGCGAGGTGAACAGCCCGTTCGGGTACGCCAGCGCCGGGTAGACGTCCTGCGGCGAGAAGTCGTCCGGCGCCCAGCCGAGGTTCCAGACGGTCGCCGGGTTCGCGCCGGGGAGGTCGTACGGACTACAGACGGGCGGGATCTCGGTGCAGCACGGCAGAGTGCAGGGTCCCCCACCGCCCATCTCCAGGTCGCTGTAGTCGATGACGAACGGCTGCAGCGCTCCGCCGGTGATCGACTCCACCGTCTGGATCAGGAGGTGGAGCGACGGGGTCAGCTGCGACGTGCCGTAGCTCAGGAGAAGGTCGAACGTGCACGGGGCGGACGGCGTGCAGGACGCCAACTGCAGGTCGAAGTACGGGGAGGAGCTGTTCGTTCCTTGCGCCCACCACCAGGCCGCGCTGCCGTTCTCCGAGGCGTCCGTCACGGGGTCGCCGGCAGGGTACGACAGGTTGGTCGGGTAGAAGTTCATCCCGGCGGCTAGCGGGCCGCCGGTCGGGGAGAGCTCGGGGAACCCGCTGGCGGTCCAGTACTCCTGGTCCGCGGTGGCGTAGGAGTAGGCCCGGATCAGGAGCTGACGCGCCGCTTCGCCGGACAGAAAGTCGGACGGGACGTTCGGCTGGCCAAACTCCCCGAGGCCGGTGGAGTTGTAGCTCGAGCTGCTCCAGTTCAGGTTGAGGGCCAGGAAGTTCTCCGCGAGCGTCGGGGTGTCGAGGTAACCGATCTTGCCGGCGTTCGACAGGTTGCGCAGCTCGCCCGCCAACGCCGCCGAGGAGAGTGCCAGGGGCGTGGAGAACGTCGAGAAGTCGAGCGTCCCGTTGCGCAGTGCGTCCACCGGCTGCACGCTCTCGGAGGACCAGGTGACGTCTACCTGTCCGATGTAGGAACCCGCCGCGGGCGCGCAGGAGCTGTACGGATACGGCGCGAGGCCGTTCGCCCCGGAGCAGCCGCTCGGCTGCTCGTACGCCGGGTTGGCATCCAGGGTGTACCCCGGCGGACTGCCCGTGGGGTTCACGGTCGCGTAGTACGGGCCGGACCCCAGCAGGTTCCACTGGACCGCCGGGGCAGGGGAGGGATAGTCGGTCGGGAGCAGCTCCTCGTACCGGTACCAGAGGTTCACGGGCAGGCTCGCCAGGTAGGAGCTCCAGGCGGCGTTGTCCGTCGTGCTCTGACCGTCCGGCAGCAGGCACGAGCTGTCCTCGCCCGAGCCGTTGTACGGCGCATCCCAGCCCGTCAGATTGGCCCCGTTGTGCGAGTACCATCCGCACGAGACGACCCCGTAGTAGCCGTCCGCGACGACCTGCAGGAACTGCGACGTGGGCCAAGCTGCCCCCTGACCGTCCACGTTGAAGGTGATGCACCCGTTGCCCTGCACGCCGTTCATCGCGCTGGACGGGCAGTAGGTGGAGTCGTTGATCAGCATCGATCCGTAGATGTCTGCCGGCGTCGTGTTGTAGGGCTGGTAGATCGAACTCGTCCCGTTCGGCAGCAACATCTGCGCGAGCAGCCAGCCGGCGGTCGTGCCCACCCCGAGCGACTCGCTCCACGCCATGTCCCGGGCGAAGGAGAACAGGACGTCCGTCGGATAGACCTGCCAGCCCCGCTCGGAGCCCGGGTCGTAGAAGTGCGCCGCCGGGTCGATGACGAAGGTGTAGTACTCCGGCTTACCGGCACTGTTGTTGACGATGAGCGAGCTGCCGTAGTCCAGCAGGCACTGGACCGTTCCGGGAACGCAGGTCGCCAGGGTCGGAGCGAATCCCTGCGGGCTGAGGCCGGT
>JASHYB010000012.1 GCA_030043255.1 Thermoplasmata archaeon
GGCGGCGTGCGTCGGAGGCTCGGTCGACCTCGCGGCCGCCATCGTCCTCGAATGCGCGCCGCGCGCTATAACGGTGGTTGCCCCGGCATCCGCAGGCCGACCAGGTCGCTGCGCCCGCGGCGGACCAGCCTCGCCCCGACGGCCCGGGCGAAGCGGGGGAACGCCTCCCCGGTCCAGGCGGTGTTGTCGGCCAGCACGACCGCGCCCGGCAGGAGGTGCGATCGCACCGTCTCGAGCTCGAAGGTGAGGTGCTCGGCGGTGTGCCGGTCGTCGTGCAGGAACAGGCCGATCCCGTCGAGCTCGCCGACGAGCTGCGGCAGCAGCTGCTCGCTCGGGCCGAGCCTCAGGTCCCAGCGCTCGCGCAGCCGCTCCGGGACCGCCCAGCCGCTCTCGCGGCCGGGCGGCATCGCCACTGGGGACTCGCCGCGGCCGAGGCGTGCGCCGCGCTGCCGGGTCGGCAGGTCGATCGAGTGGAGCCGGCCGCGCCGGTTCCGCCGGAGCGCGGCGAGGAAATGCGCGCTGGAGACCCCGCTGCTGACCCCCGCCTCGACGATGTGCTCGGGGCGCAGGATCCGGGCGATCGTGAACAGCTCGAACGGGGCCCGGATCTGGGCGTACGACTCTCGTCCGCCGGCCAGATGCCGGTGGCGGATCTCCTCCTCCATCGGCAGCAGCGCCTCGAGCTCCTCCAGGATCCTCGCGATCTCCCGGCGGTTCGCGCCGGTGAGCGCCGCGATCCAGGCGACGTTCGGCGTCGAGCCGCGGTCGCCGAGGGCGCGACGGGCGCGGGCGGCGGCGGCCCCGGCCTCCGGGGCGAGCGAGGCGAGGCGCAGGGGGGCGGTACGGCGCGTCACGGAGCGGGGCCCGGCCGGCCGACCTCCGTCTTTCTCTTCAAATGCGCGCTGGAGACGACATAGCGGGCCGTCGAGCGCTCGAGCCGCGTCTCCGCCCGGTCGATCTCGATCCGCCCGGCGAAGAACGGGGCATCGACGACCAGGGTCTCGTACTCTCCTCCCTCCCCGGCGACGTTGACCGGACGGACCTCGCGGTCCAGCCGCCGGAGCTCGGCCAGCCGCTCGGGGGTCAGGCGTTCCCCGGCCCAGGAGGCCGGTAGCGGCTCGGCGGCGAGATGCACGAAGCGGACCTCCAGCCCGGCGGCCAGCTCCTCCGCGACGACGCGGTCCGGGCGCACGCGCCAGAGCGGCGCGTAGACGCGCCGACCGTGGCGGCCCGCCACGCGCAGCAGCCGGGACCACTGGTAGGAGGAGGCGATCGCCCCGGTGACGACCGGTCCCCGGTCGCCGGCGAGCGCCCGGTCCAGCGCCTCCAGTTCGGCCGGCTCGCCGGTCCCCCGGACGGCCACCTCGCGGTACCGCTTCCCCCACGCCTCGGCCTGGAGCGCGACCAGCTCCAGGTTCGGGGTGTGGTAGAGCCAGGAGGCCTCGTCGCTCGGTCGCAGCGTCAGGAGCTCGTCGACCGGCCAGCCCTGGGTGTCGGCGAGGTACGCCGCGTAGATCGAGTCCTTGCCCCCGGAGACGAGCGCGGTGACGGTCACGGCCGCCTACGGCAAGCTGAGCCCCGAGCGCCACCGCGGATAGAGGTCGGCGAGGTCGAGGGAGGCGAGCTCCCGGGATCCCCAGCCGAACCGTCCGGCGGCGCGGGTGACCGTCCCGAGCGCCGCGATCGGGGACCCGCGCATCGTGCGGAGGAACGCCGTCCGCCGGGCCGGCGGCACCTCCAGGACCAGCCGCGAGCCGCCCTCGGCGACGCCGGCAAGCCCCGGGGACCCCAGGCCCGTGCGGGCGAGGTCGACCGCAAAGCCGAGATCCCCGCCGAAGGCCATCTCGGCGAGCGTCACGGCGACGCCGCCCTCGCCGACGTCGTGGGCCGCGACGACCTCGCCCCGACGGATCGACCGGAGCAGCCTCTCGCCGTCCCGCCGCAGGCCCGCAGGGTCCCCGCGGGGGACGGCGAGACGGCGGCGTCCGCCGAGGCGGGCCCACAGCGAGCCCCCGAGCTCGGGCCGGGACCGGCCGAGGAGGAACAGGGCATCTCCGCTCCCCTTCAGGTCGCTGGTGACCGCCCGGGCGATGTCGTCGACCAGGCCGGTCGCGAGGAGGACCGGCGTCGGGGGGATCTCCCGACCGAGACCGTGGTTGTGCAGGCTGACGTTCCCGGAGGGGACCGCCAGGCCGAGGGCGCGGGCCGCCGTCGCCAGCCCGCGGGTCGTCAGCTCGAGGTCGCGGACGACCGCCGGGCGCTCCGGCGAGCCGAAGTTCAGGCAGTCGGACACGGCGTCGGGCCGGGCGCCGACCGCGTAGAGCTGGCGGGCCGCCTCCTCGACGACCCCGACCGCCCCCTCGTACGGGTCCTCCCGGCAGGTCCACGGGTTCGAGGCGGTGCTCACCGCGAGCCCGCCGGGCCGGTCGGCCCGAGGGCGCAGCACCGCCGCGTCGCCGTGCGACGGCGAGCCGACGGCCCCGTGCAGGGGTTTGATGACGGTCCTCCCCATGATCTCGTGGTCGTAGACCCGGACCACCGGCTCGCGCGAGAGGACCGCCGGGGAGAGCAGCAGCCGTTCGAACAGCCGTCCGAGCTCGCGGTCCGGCACCCGGGCCCGTCCCCGGGGCGGGGGAGCCCGTCGGGCCTTCTTGGGCACGAGCCTCGGCGCGTCGATGCGGAAGTCCAACCGCAGCCGCGCCGCCGGGGTCCCCTCCCACAGGACGGTCTCGACCGGCGCGCGCACGACCTCGCCGATGTCGGTCGCCTCCACGTCGCGCTCGCCGAACAGCTCCAGCAGCTCGTCGCGGTCCTCCGGCCGGACGTCGAACAGCATCCGTTCCTGCGACTCGGAGACCCAGACCTCCCACGGCCGCAGGCCCCGCTCCCGGAGCGGCACCCGGTCCAGCTGCAGCCGCTGGCCGAGGCCGGCCGCGTGCACCAGCTCCCCCGACGCCGTTGCGAGGCCGCCACCGCCGAGGTCCTTCAGGCCCGCGACGAGCCCCCGCTCGAACGCCTCGAGCGACGCGCGGATCAGCGGCTCCTTGAGGATCGGATTGCCGAGCTGGACGGCGCCGCGCGAGGCGGTGCCGCTCGCGGCGTCGAGCTCGCGGGAGGCGAACGTGACCCCGCCGATCCCGTCCCGCCCGGTCCGGCCTCCGGCCAGGACGAGCCGGTCGCCGGCCCGTCGCGCCCGGTTCGGCAACGGCCGACCGCCGGCCAGCCAGCCGACGCAGCCGACGTTGACGAGCGGGTTGACGACGAACGTCGGGTCGAAGCCGACCGAGCCGGCGACCGTCGGCACCCCGACCCGGTTGCCGTAGTCGCGGATCCCCGCGACGACCCCGCTCGCCAGGAACCTCGGGGACTTCACGCCGGGCGGCACCGCCGAAGGGTCGAGCTCGAGCGGGCCGAAGAACAGCGGGTCGGCGAGCCCGATCGGCTCGGCGCCGACCGCGAGCACGTCCCGCAGGATCCCCCCGATGCCGGTCGCGGCGCCCCCGTACGGCTCGACCGCCGACGGATGGTTGTGCGACTCGATCCTGAGGGCGTAGGCGCCGCCGCCCGGGAAGCGCATCACGCCGGCGTCGCCGGTCCCGAGGATGCGCCGGTCCCGGCGGAGCGGCCCGAACGCCCGGCGCAGGATCGCTCGGGAGCTCTTGTAGCTGCAGTGCTCGCTCCAGCTCTGCGCCAGGCCGGCGAGCTCGACGTCGGTCGGCTCGCGCTCCTCGCGCTCGAAGTAGCGCCGCAGCCGCTCCAGCTCGGCGGCCGAGAAGCCGAGCCCGCGCTCCTGCGACAGCCGGCGGAGCGCGCGCGCGCCGAGCGCCCGCAACGGGACCGTCTCGACCCCGTCGGCCCCGCTCCCCACCGTGCTACCCCGGGCCGGGACCGACCGTGACCCGATGGATCACCGGGTTCGCCAGCAGCCGGTCGACCGCCTCGTGCGCCCGCCGGTCCGCCTCCTCGGCGCTCACCGCCTCGAACTCGAGGTCGTACACCCGCGCGATGCGCACCTTGCGGAGGGAACCGACCCCGAGCAGCGCCAGCGCCCGCTCGACGTTCTCCGCCTCCGCGTCCTCGACCTCGGGCTTGAGCTCGACCCGCACCTGGACGTGGACCGGGGAGCGGCGGCCCGCGCTCGGTTCGGCCACGCCGGTCGACCGAGGTGACGAAGATAACGCTGCGCGAGCCGGCGAGGGGCTCGGACCGGCGGGCCGGCGGCGGCCGGGACCCGCTCTGCGCGCCCGCTCACGCTTATATAGGGAGCCCTTGTCCGCCCGAGCGGCCCGGAGAGGGGTCGGGCCCGCTCATGGAGGAGTTCATCTGCAGCGTGGAGTTTCTGCGAGGCCCGGCCGACCTGTTGGCCCGCGTGTCGAGCGAGGCGGGAGGGGTCCGGGAGTACCGGGCCTCCGACGCCGGTAGCGTGATCGATCAGGTCGTCAACGACCTGCAAGAGGAGTTCGAGTCCGCCCCGGCCTCGTAGGTCGCCCGGGGTCCCGCATCCGCAACGTCCGAGAGAGGAGGTCGTCGATGGACAAACCGTCCGCGCCGAAGGCGCCGGTGAGCCGCGCCGTGGAGTCCGCCTTCACGAAGGTCTGGGGGGACGAGCACGTCGCCGCCCTGATCGCGCTCAAGGTCGAGACCGCCGAGGCCGACAACGTCGCCACCGAGGTCGCCCGCTTCCCCGAGGTCGAGGACGTCTTCCTGGTCACCGGCGACACCGACATCTTCCTCAAGGTCCGCTTCCCGCACTACGAGGAGCTGAAGGAGTTCGTCCTGCACCGCCTGCCGGCGGTCAAGGGCATCCGCGAGACGAAGACCCTGCTGGTCGTGACCGCCTACAAGGAGGCGGGGGAGACCCACGCCGTATGAACGGCCCGTCGGCGGCGGCCGGCGCGCGCGTCCCCGGCACCGCGGCCGAGCCCGGTCGCCCGGAGGTCCAGCGGGCGGTCCGCTCCCTGGTCGAGCTCGCGGACGACGCGAGCGTGCCGAGGAACGTCCGCCGCGGGGCGCTCTCGGCGAAGGAGGAGCTCTCCAAGCCGGCGGTGGCCCTGGACGTGCGCATCGCGAGCGCCGTCTACGTCCTGGACGACCTGGCCAACGACCCGAACTTGCCGACCCACGGCCGGACCGCGATCTGGTCGATCATCTCCAGCTTGGAGAGCCTGCAGTGAGCCCGGGCACGGTTAACGTGAAGTACCGCGCCGGGGTAGCCGTGCGGCGGAGCAGGAGTGGGCCCGTAGCTCAGTTCGGTCGGTCGGCCGGCAACCCCGGCGGCCCGGCACAGAGCATCTGGCTTTTAACCAGGTGGTCGGGGGTTCGAACGAGCCGGTCCGCGCTAGCGGCGCGGACGGTCCGGACATCCCCCCGGGCCCGCGCCGCTCCCCCGAGGTCCGCATGACGCCGACGCCCCGCCGCCCCCGAGCGACGTCCGCCGCGCGGGCGGACGCGCCGAAGGCCCCGCCGCGGCCGTTCGTCGCCCACCATCTCGCCCCGCCGCACGAGATCCTCACCGAGGCGGAGAGCGCGAAGGTGCTGGGCGAGCTGGTCACCCCGGTCGAGCGGCTGCCGAAGATCCTGGTCAGCGACCCCGGGCTGCAGACCGACCCGAAGTACGCCGCGCTCAAGGAGTCCGGCGAGCGGCTCGTCGGCCGGCTCGTGCGCATCCGCCGGCCCAGCGCCACCGCCGGCGAGGCGTTCGCCTACCGGGTCATCATCCCGCCCACGCGGGAGGAGTGAGCTCAGGGTCCATGCGCGAGATCGTCGACTCGTTCTTCCGGGAGCGCTCGATCGTCAACCACCACCTGGCCAGCTTCAACGACTTCCTGCCGACCCGCGACAACCCGAACTCGCGGATGCAGCGGATCGTGGACGAGGCGCGGGTGAGCGAGGACTCGACCGAGCGCGGCGTCATCCGCCTGGACGTGCAGAAGACCAAGAGCTCGATCACCGTGCGGGTCGGCCGCCGGCGCGACGCCCGCGGGATGGTCCCGCCGTCCGCGGAGCCGACGATCATGATCGGCGCGCCGTTCGTCAAGGAGCCGGTCGGCTCGAAGCCGACGCTCACGCCGATGGAGGCGCGGCTGCGGAACCTGACCTACCAGGCGCCCATCACCCTGCGGGTCACGGTCATCGAGAACGGGGTCGAGCGGGCCCCGGAGGACGTGCACATCGGCGACCTGCCGATCATGGTCAAGAGCCGGCCCTGCAACCTCAACCGCTACAAGATCACCGAGGACGACCAGATCTGGCTCTCGGACGAGGAGTACCGGGCGAAGCTGGTCGAGTACGGCGAGGACCCGCTCGACCCCGGCGGCTACTTCGTCGTCGGCGGGACGGAGCGGGTGATCATCAGCCTCGAGGACCTCGCGCCGAACCGGATCTTCGCGGAGTTCAACGAGCGCTACGGGACCCCGATCGAGAGCGCGAAGGTCTTCAGCCAGCGGGGCGGCTACCGCTCGCTCACCGTCGTCGAGAAGAAGAAGGACGGGGTGCTCCAGGTCTCGGTCCCGACGGCGAGCGGCCAGATCCCGCTCGTGATCCTGATGAAGGCGCTCGGGATGAAGAACGACGAGGAGATCTTCCAGGCGGTCCTGGGCGAGCTCCTCCCGCTGGACGAGCCGTTCGTCCAGACGATGAAGCACCTGCTCAACGTCAACCT
>JASHYB010000110.1 GCA_030043255.1 Thermoplasmata archaeon
GCCGGAGGTGAACTGCTCCCCCCAGTACAGGAAGCCCCCGTAGCAGCCGATGACCAGGATGCCCCCGACGATCGCCGAGACGCGCAGGCCCTGGGCGCTCGGTCTCGGCTCGCGCCGGACGAGGGCGATCGCGGCGAACGCGGCGGCGGAGAGGAGGTAGCGGACCGCCGCGAAGAGCAGCGGGGAGGCCCCGAGGAGGATCCCCTGCCGGATGAAGATGTAGGCGACTCCCCAGACCAGGCCGACGACCGCTAGCAGCCCGATGTCCCCGGCCTCGTAGTGGAGGTCGGCCCGGGGCGCGCCCGCCGGCCCGGGGGTCGCAGGGGCCGCTGCCGCGCTCGACGGGGTTGCGCCCGGCTCGCTAGCGGTCACGGTCGACCCCCGACGGTCGCGCGGTACATGAGCCCGGAGAGGACCGGCGCGCGGAGCGGCCGGCGCCGTCCCCCGGGCCTCGCAGCGGTCAACGCATATGGGGCGCGGTCCTTGCCGTCCGCGGAGTCCGCTTCCCCGATGCGCGCGATGGTGCTCCGCCGACCCGGACCGGCCGCCTCGCAGCCGCTCCACCTCGAGGAGGTCCCGAGCCCCGTTCCCGGCCCCACCGAGGTGCTGGTGCGCGTCGACAAGTGCGGGGTCTGCCGCACCGACCTGCACGTCGTGGAGGGGGACCTGCCCCCGGTGCGCGACGCGGTGATCCCCGGCCACGAGATCGTCGGGACGGTCGAGCGGGTCGGCGCCGAGGTCCGCTCGCTCGCAGCGGGGGACCGGGTCGGCGTCCCGTGGCTCCACCGGACCTGCGGGCGCTGCGAGTACTGCTCGACGGGCCGCGAGAACCTGTGCGAGTTCAAGGTGTTCACCGGCTACTCGGTCAACGGCGGCTACGCCGCCGAGGTGCTGGCGGAGGAGGGCTACGTCTTCCACCTGCCGCCGGGCGACGCGAGCCACTGGGCCCCGTTCCTGTGCGCGGGGATCATCGGCTACCGCGCGCTGAAGGTGGCGCTGCCGCGCCCGGGCGGGCGCATCGGGTTCTTCGGCTTCGGCGGCTCGGCTCACCTCACGATGCAGCTGGCGGCCCGCCAGGGCTACGCCACGGTCGCCTACTCGCGGGACGAGGCGCACCTCGACCTCGCCCGCCGGTTGGGGGTCGTCGAGGCGGTCCTGACCGACGAACGGACCCTGGCCGGGCGCACCCCGACGCTGGACGCGGCGGTGGTCTTCGCGCCCGCCGGGGAGGTCGTCGTGCAGGCGCTGCGGGAGGCGAAGAAGGGGGCGACCGTCGCCCTCGCGGCGATCCACATGAGCCCGATCCCGTCGCTGGACTACGACCGGTGGCTGTTCGGCGAGCGCAAGCTCGTCAGCGTCGAGGCGAACACCCGGGCCGACGCCCGGGAGTTCCTGGACCTGGCCGACCGGCTCCACCTGGAGAGCACCGTGGAGGTGCGGCCGCTCGCGCAGGCGAACTCCGCGCTGGAGGACCTGCGCAACGACCGGATCGTCGGCGCGGCGGTCCTCGACTGCGCCGGGAGCTGAGCAGCGGCCAGGCCGGACCTTCTGGCCTGTAAATGCGCCCCAGTACCCGCTCGGCGCGGGACGCCGGGGATCCACGGTCCCCCCGACAGGTACGGCGGGACGGAGGGAGTCGCCGCCCCGACGGCCTCAGCGACTTAGCAGGCAGAACTTACGGTCCGCCTAACGACGATTATATCCCGGTCGGGCGCCCCAAGGAGCATGGCCCCCTACGTCCACCCCGAGGTCCTGGTCGAGTCCGAGCAGGTCGCCAAGCTGGCGCACGATCCCCAGGTGCGCGTGGTCGAGGTCGATTACGACCCGGCCGCCAACTACGAGGTCGGGCACCTGCCCGGCGCGGTCCTCTTCGACTGGAAGAAGGACATCAACGACCCGATACGGCGGGACCTGCTCTCCCGCGAGGCGCTGACCGCCCTCCTCCAGCGCTCGGGGATCTCCGACGACACGACGATCGTCCTGTACGGCGACTTCAACAACTGGTTCGCGGCGTTCGCCTTCTGGGTCCTCGCCTACTACGGGATCAAGAACGTCCGCCTGCTCAACGGCGGCCGCAAGAAGTGGATCGCCGAGGACCGGCCCCTCGTCAAGGAGGTCCCGAAGCCGCACGCCGGCAACGCGACGGCCCACCCGGCGGACCCGAAGCTGCGCGCCTACCTCGAGGACGTCCGCCGCCTGCTCCCCGAGGTCAAGGCCGGCAAGCTCACGCTCGTCGACGTGCGCGGGCCCAAGGAGTTCTCCGGCGAGGTCCTCGCGCCGCCCGAGTACCCCACCGAGCACGCCCAGCGCGGCGGGCACATCCCCGGCGCGAAGAACATCCCGTGGGCCCAGACGCTGAAGGAGGACGGGACCTTCAAGACCCGGGAGGAGCTAGAGGCGCTCTACGGGGCCCAGGGGGTCCACGCCGGTGCGCCCGTGATCACCTACTGCCGGATCGGGGAGCGCTCGAGCCACAGCTGGTTCGTGCTGCGCTACCTGCTCGGCTACTCGGACGTGCGCAACTACGACGGTTCCTGGACCGAATGGGGCAACCTGGTCGGGACGCCGATCGAGAGGTGAGCCACGTCCGCCCGGCCCCCCGAACCGGTCGCGCCCGCCGGGGACGCTCGGGCCCCGGCGTCGTCCCCTAGCGTCCGGCGCGGCGGACCGACCGGGGCGCCGGGGGCGCGGGCCCGTCCGCGGTTCGACGAGGACGGGCTGATCACGCTGGTCGAGGTGCCGAAGAACGCCGAGGCGCCGCTCTCCGCGCTGCGGCGCTCCCCCACCCCGACGGACCGGTTCTTCGTCCGCTCGCACTTCCCGACCCCCTCGATCCCGGCGTCGGCCTGGCGCCTGTCGGTCGGCGGCGACGTCGACCGGCCGAAGAGCTGGAGCCTCGAGGAGCTGCGCCGCCTGCCGCAGCGGCGCCTGGCGGCGACCCTGGAATGCGCGGGCAACGGCCGCAGCCGCTTCCCCCGCGCCGCCGAGGGGGAGCTCCGCTGGGGGGAGCACGCCGTCGGGAGCGCGATCTGGCAGGGGGTGCCGCTGGCGACCCTGCTGGAGCGCTCGGCGGTGCGCGCGACGACGCGCTACCTGGTCTTCACGGGGGCCGACCACGGCACCCCGACCGAGAAGGTGCGCCGGTTCGTGCGCAGCCTGTCGGTCGAGCCGGGCGAGCACGAGGAGGTGCTGGTCGCCACCTCCATGAACGGCGCGCCGCTCACCGAGGAGCACGGCGCGCCGGCCCGCCTCGTCGTCCCCGGCTGGTACGGCATGGCCTGGGTGAAGTGGCTCGACCGGATCGAGGCCCGCACCACCGAGTACAGCGGCCACTTCCAGACCTCCAAGTACACCTACCGGTTCGAGCGGGACGGCCAGGCGGTCGTCGAGCCGGTCCGGCAGCTCCGGGTGAAGTCGCTGGTCACCTCGACCGCCCCGGGCGAGCGGCTCGCCCGCGGCACGCGCCACCGCCTCGCCGGCAAGGCCTGGTCCGGCCGGGCCCCGGTGACGAAGGTCGAGGTCGACGTCGGCGACGGCTGGCACGAGGCCCGCCTCACCGCGGGGGACGGGCGGTACGACTGGTCCTCCTGGGAGGCCGACTGGACGCCGCGGGTCGCCGGCCCGGCCCGGATCCGCGCCCGGGCGACCGACGCCTCCGGCGAGGCCCAGCCCGAGAGCCTTTTCGAGAACGAGTACCAGTACGGGTGCAACTCGGTCCAGACCGTCGAGGTCGAGGTGACCTGACCCGGGGGGGAAAGGATGGGGGAGGAACCGACCGACCGGAGCCCGGGCGCGTCCGGCGAGCCCGCCGCCCTGCCGCATCCGTTCTTCCGCCCGGCGGAGCACCCGGGGCACCTGCGGGTCTCCCCCGGCGAGCTCGACCGCCTGCGGGCCCGCGACGTCCCGCCGATCCTGCTCGACGTGCGCTCCTCCGAGCAGCGCGCGATCGTCCACTTCGAGGGGGACCGCTGGATCCCGCTCGGGGACCTGCCGCGGCGGGTCGCCGAGCTCCCCCAAGGTGGGGCGATCGTCGTCTACTGCCACTACGGGGGCACGGCGCAGCGGGCCGCCGACCTCCTGCGCGGGGCCGGGCGGACGGAGGTCGCCGTGCTCGAGGGCGGCATCGACGAGTACGCCCGCGTGATCGACCCGTCGCTCCCCCGCTACCGCGACCCCCCGGACGACGGCTGGCTCCTCCAGCAGTTCCCGAACCGGCAGACCGGCTGCCTCGCCTACCTCGTCACCGACCGGGCCCACGACGAGGCGATCGTCGTCGACCCCGGCCACGACGTCGGCCCGTACCTGGCGGCGCTGCGGGAGCAGCGCCTCAAGCTCCGGGCGATCGTCGAGACCCACACCCACGCCGACCACCTCTCCGGGCACGCCGAGCTGCACGCGCGGACGTCGGCGCCGATCTGGCTCGGGCGGAACTCGCCGGCCCAGTACCCCCACCGCCCGCTAGCGGAGGGGGACGGCGTGGAGTTCGGCGGCGAGGAGCTGGTGGTCTGGGAGACCCCGGGCCACACCCGCGACCACCTGTCCCTGCGGCTGGACGGCGCCGTGTTCACCGGCGACACCCTGCTGCCCGGCTCCTGCGGCCGGACCGACCTCGGCGACGGCAGCCCGGATCGCCTCTGGGAGAGCCTGACCACCAAGCTGCTCACGCTACCGGACGAGACCGAGGTCTTCTCCGCCCACTACGGACCCCGCCACGGCCTGCCGCAGCCGGAGCGGTACTCCTCCACCATCGGCTTCGAGCGCCGGACCAACGAGGCGCTCGTCCAGCCGAGCCGGGAGGCGTTCCTGACCTACATGACCGACGGCTGGCCCCCGAAGCCGGCGGACTGCGACGCGATCGTGCGCGCGAACCTGGTCCGGTAGCCCGGCGGGGGGACCGGCCCCGCCCGTTCGCGTTAACTGCGCGGGCGCCAGGACCCGGCCGTGATCGCGGTCGGCAGCCCGGCGCCGGACTTCGAGGCGAAGGACGCGCGCGGCGCGACGTTCCGCCTCTCCTCCCTGAAGGGCCAGCAGGTCGTCCTCTACTTCTTCCCGAAGGCGTTCACGGGCGGCTGCACCATCGAGACGCAGCGGTTCGCGGAGCTCGCTCCCCGCCTCGAGCCGAAGGGGGTCCAGGTCGTCGGGGTGAGCGTCGACTCGGCGGAGACGCAGCAGCGGTTCGCCGACCACTGCCACGCCGCCTTCCCGATCGTCAGCGACGCCACGAAGTCGATCGCCCGCGACTACGGGGTGCTCTCGCTGCTCGGCTTCTCCAAGCGGGTCACCTTCTACCTCGACGAGGGGGGCGTGGTGCGGGACGTCGTGTCCGGCATGCTGCCGGGCCCGCATCTCGAGCGGACGAAGTCGCGCTACCTCGACGCGCCGTAGGTTCTCGGGACCCCCGCACCGAGCGAGGAACTCCTCCGGCACCGGTGAGCCGGAGCGGGAACGACCACCTTCTGTGAGGCCGGAACGGGTCGGGCGGTTCGTAGGGCGCGAGGCACCGAAGAGGGTTCGCCACCCGCGTTCGGCTACCGGCCCCGGCCGCCCCCGCCGAAACGGCCCTCGCGGCGATCCGTACCGGCTCGGGACGGCCGCCGGGACGTTCCGTGGGCGGGAGGGGGCCGCGCTGAACGGTCCGGCCCGGTCTTCGGGATCGGCGACGCTCCGCGGGTGCCGACCGGCCCCACCCGCACGGCGGCTGCCGCGCGATGATGGGCCGGTGGGTCCCGGACGGTCCGGGTCGGGCGGCCCACGGTGCGGTGGGCAGGGGGCGGTCCCCGACGCGGACGCGGCCTTCGGGAGGTGGCAACGGCCTTAAGGCGCACCGCCATAGAGCTCTATAGAGCCGACGATGGTCTCGAGCAACCCCACGACGACGATCCAGGTACACCTCAGCACGAGACGCTATCTGGACGCGCTGAAGGCGTCCGGGCAGTCGTACGAGGACCTGATCTTGGAGATGGCGGAGGATCACTATCCGCCGGAGCTGCTGCGTGAGCTCGGGCGTCGGTTCAAGGTCCTTCGGGGGAGAACCGCGGAAGAGGTCTTCGCCCGGGCCAAGCTGTGAGGTTGGCCGTCGGCTTCCTGTTCGAAGCGGAGGCGGAGTTCCTTCGGCTACCGGCACGGCTTCAGCGTCAGCTCAAGGACCTGGTGCCGTATCTCCAGGTCAATCCGTACCGCTCGTACCCGTTCCTGCCGGTCCGTGAGGTGGGCAAGATCTCGGGGGTCTGGCGCTTTCCGGTCGGCCCCTACCGGGTCTTCTTCCGGGTGGACGGGGAGACGATCTGGATCGGCAAGATCGGGCGGCGCCCGGCCGCGTACGACCGCGCGCACCTCCGTGAGCTCCGCCGCGCGTTCCGCCCGTAGGCCGTAGCCTGAGGGCGTTCGGGACCCGCCCTCACCGTTGCGGCCGCCTCGCCTGACCCCGGATGCAGGGCGGGGAACGTCGCGCGCCCACCGCCAGGTTCACCGGCCCAGAGAGTTCGCGTGCGGAGAGAGGGACTTGACACGCCCGGCGGTTCTGATATCCTGGAAGAAGGGCGCTACGAAACGAGCGGTCGGGTAGCCTACCGTGGGGGTGTGCCGGAAGTCCGGATTTGGCGCTCAGACCCCTTGCTCCTCCACGAATTTGTTCAGCTTCGCGAAACTTTGAACCAGCACCCGGACCTCGTCCGGTTCTAGAACGGAGACGAATCCCGTGACGATCGTCTCGTATCGCCGCCGGGCCGTTGAGAACAGCTTCCTCCCGGCCGGAGTCAAGCGGATCCTCACCACCCTCCGGTCCGACGAATCCCTCACCCGCCGGACCAGGCCCTTCGCTTCCATCGCGTCGATTATGGCGGTGATTGCGGCCTTCGTGAC
>JASHYB010000111.1 GCA_030043255.1 Thermoplasmata archaeon
CGAGGAGACCCGCACCGACCGGGCTCAGCTCCCGGGTCCCCTCGCCGCATTGCCCTTCGTTGGGGCGGGGCCAAGAGCACCAACGCACTGCCGACTCCGGTGCCACGCCACGGAGATCCCGCGCAGGCCCGCCAGCCCGCACACCAAAACCTCTAAGACGCGGCCCTCGTGCCGCGGGCCGCGGGCCCATAGCTTAGGCTGGCTGGAGCACCCGGCTGATAACCGGGAGGTCGTCGGTTCAAATCCGACTGGGCCCACTCCCTTCCGTCGGACGGAGGACTGCCGGATCCTGCGTACGTGGCGACGCCGGGCCACGTCAGGAACCCCCGGTCGGCTGGTACGGGTCCTGGGGCCACCCTCGAAGTGCGGCTAGCGTCGCGAGAAGGCGGCAAAGACCTGAGGCTCCTCTCGCGCGCAGAAGTTAACTGTTTTCGGCACTCCAGATGGGCCGAGTGCGACCGATAGCGATAACTAAGATCTGCTACCTTCTCCCACCGTGGTCGGAATGCAGGGACGCACCGGGCACTGCTACCGTTGCCTTCATGTGTGGCGGATTCGCCGGGCCCCGAGACCTGCGGTCTGCCCGCGTTGCAGCTCCCGGTTGTGGAGCGTGCCGAAGCTTCGTCCGATCCGGCTCGGAAACGGGCTAGGGACCGAGGACGTCCTCCTTCCCCACCGGGATGAGATCCTTCGACTCGCCGCACGCTACGGGGTGAAGAGCGTTCGAGTGTTCGGATCGGTACGCCGTCACGAGGCCCGCCCCGACAGCGATGTCGACCTTCTGGTGGTTTGGAAGAGGGACCACCGGCCGATGGCGTTTCTTGACCTTCCCCTGGAGTTGGAAAAGCTGCTCGGGCGCGGGGTGGATGTCGTTTCCGAGGGGTCGCTGCACTGGTCGATTCGCCCCACGGTCGTGTCCGAAGCGGTCCCGCTGTGACCTCGTCGGCCCAGCTCCGGCTCGCTCGCATGGTCGAAGGTGGCGACGCGGTGCTGGAGTACGCTCGCGAGGGACGCCACGCCTTCCTTACGGATCAACGGCTCCAGGACGCCGTGATGTGGAGGATGTCGAACTTTACCGAAGAAGCGGACCAGCTGTGGAAGGTGCTAGCCCGCGACAATCCTCGCATCGACTGGCGGGTGCTGACGAAACTCCGACAGGAGTACCATCACGAGTATGCACGGCTTCGCCCGGAGGATGTTTGGGAGTTCATCGACCGGACTCTTCCCGCGCTCATGACCAAGCTGCGGAGAGCTCGAGTGAAGGGGTCTGCCAGGGCCACCGACCCCCGGCACGAGTGACCGATCCTCGACTCTCTGCGCTCCTCACGCTGTCGGTCAGCTGCGGTTCAGGGCCCCCCGGGCCGTGACTCCCGACCGTCGGCGCGTCCAGGCGCGTAGTCCGCCGGCGGAGAACCGGGAGGTCGTCGGTTCAGCTCCGAGCGGGTCCAATACGTGACCGAGCTCACTTTGGCTGGGGCCCAGAGCGGTGGTTCAGACGAGAGGGATTGCTCGGACGTCTCTCGTAGGTCTACGTGGGCAGGACGGCGGCGAGCGCCCTGCCCATGCAGCTTCCGCCGGCGGATGGCGAGGTCGAACTGTTGTGGGGCGGCTCTCAAAATCATATCACCCCCAAAAGTATATCGCGGGGTAGGTCGTCCCGCCAGCCGTGACGCCAGCGACCTGGCGTTGGGCCCTTGTCGTCAGTGCCGTCGTAGTGGTCGCGCTGCTGTTGATCCCTGCCAGCGAGGTGCAGCTCGGAAGTCGGATCGGCAACCGTTCGGGTTCTTCCGGCCCCGCTGCCCCGGGGACGCGCGGGGCCGGTAGCCTGCGGCCCTTCGTCGGAGACTCTACGCTCTCCTTCGTCGAAACGGGACTGCCCAACGGGACCTGGTGGTCGGTCACCCTCATCCCGGTGCCCCGCAACGGGTCCGGACCCTGGTTCTCCAACTCCACGACGTCCACCGTCTCGTTCTCGGTGGCGTCCGGAACCTACACCTACCTTCTCCACAACGTCACCGCGGGGTCGACCCAGTACGTCCCCAACAACGCCTCCAACATCTCGGTGGTCGTCGCTGGGGCGAACGTGAACGTGGCCGTCTCGTTCTCTTCGGTCGCCCTGTATCCGCTCCTGATCACGGAGAGCGGCCTCGCTTCCGGCACCTACTGGGAGCTCCAGGTCCGGGATGCGAGCAGCTTCGCCTGGGCCAACGGACAATCCACGTCCACGACAATCTCCGTGCAGGTCCCGGCGGGGACCTACGTGTGCGCCGTGTCGAGCAGCCCGGCGTACGGGGTGTACTACTCGGTGTCGCCGCAGAACGCGTCCCTCGTCATCCCTGCGGTCTCGACGCTAAACGTCACGTTCGCGCTCGAGACCACCTACATCGTCTCCTTCAACGAGACCGGGCTACCCGCAGGGCTGGACTGGTCGGCCGGCCTGACCTGGTGGGACGGGGGCTCGGGGGGAGGCGGGCCGGCCGGCGCCGTGTTCAACATCCCGCGCCCGAACGGGACGTACGCCTACGGCATCACGGGTCCCTCGGGCTGGCGCGTCGAGGGCGTAGCTCCCAGCGGGTTCATCACGGTGGACGGAGCGTCCGTCACCGAGAGCGTGACCTTCGTGCCGGGTTCGACCTACTCGTTGACGGTTGCGGAAAAGGGCCTCCCGGCGGGTAAGGGCTGGTCGATAGAGATCGCCGGGCAGAACGCGAGCTCGTCAGGGGTAGGGATCACCCTGCGGAACCTGACGCCCGGGCGCTACCCGTTCGCCGTCCCGTCGCTCGGGGCTGGGGAAGGGGTCACGGTGAAGGACGGCACCACGGTCCTAGGGGCCACGGGGACGATCGACCTCACCCACAGCCGGAAGATCTCCTTGACCTTCACGTACCGGACCCCGGTGACGTTCACCGAGACCGGTCTGTCCTCCGGAACGTGGTCGATCTCGGTCAAGGGCCAGAAGGTGACCGAGCCCTGGGACCAGCCGATCACCTTCGACCTCGCGAACGGAACGTATGCCTACCGGATCGGCACCGAGGTCGGCTTCAAGCACGTCAGCTCTCCCGCCCGGGTCGTGGTCCCGGCCACGCTGGTCGTTGCGGTAACCTTCGCCCCGAAGCGATAGCGCGCGAGCACCGACCGTCTCGGGTCCCCGGCTCCTCGGCGGCGCAGGCAGAGCCTGCCGGAACCTAGCCGCGGGCCGTCGAAGCGTTCAGCTCGGCCGCGGCTCGAACCAGCGCCTTGAAGGCCCTCGCATCGAGAAGTGCGCCCTCGCGGAGGTCGATCGCTCTCCGCGTACCCCCGTCGAGGCTGGCGTTGAACAGGCCGGAGGGATCCGGCAGGGCTGCCCCCTTGGCGAAGGTCAGCTTGACGACAGACCGGTAGGTCTCGCCGGTGCAGATGATCCCCCTGTGCGACCAGACCGGGACCCCCCTCCACTTCCACTCCTCGACGACCTCGGGGTCGGCTTGCTGGATGAGGCCGCGGACCTGAGCGAGCATCGCTCCTCGCCAGTCGGGGAGCTCCCGGATCCTCGCGTCGATGAGCCGGGAGGCGGACTCGGACGTCGGCGGGGAACCCTTCTTCACGCTAGCCGCATGGTACGGGCGGCCCTTGTAGCTTGTCGGCGCTCCACGAAGGCTCGTCCGGGAGTCGGTGGCTTCGCCTTCGATCCCCTTAGGTCGCTGCCCGGACGCGCGGTCCGCCCGGCCGGGACCCGCGGACCCATGGCCGGCCCGGCTCGTACCCGAGGCCCGGCCGCGGGTATCTGAGCCGGGTCGACCTGTCCGGGTCCCGTCGCGGACTTACCCCTAGCTACCCACATCTCCGGAGAAGTCCGGGGCCGACACGAGCCGAATCTCCGTCAAGAGCTCCGCGGGGCCGCCCGATAACAGTTATACGGAGCTCTCTCTGTCCCGAGACGGGGGCTATGTTAGCTTCTAACATGAAGCCGGGAGTCCTCGTAGCGGTGACCGTGTTGATGGTCAGCGGATTTGCGTTCGCTGGCCTGGCCGGGGCGTTCGCGGCGGAGCAGGTGGGCTCCGCGCACAGCGCGAGCGTCGCGACGGCCAGCAAGTCGGTCTCGTCTGCGATATCGACCGGTAAGAGCGCTGCGAGCACGCCGAATATCGCCGAGAACATGGCGAAGGCCGCCATCGCCGCCACGAAGGCGGCGGGGCTGAAGGCCAGTGACGTCTTCGTCCCGGCGCCGTCCGTTTCGTCGGCCCAGGAGGCCGCGGCCAAGCAGCAGGGGCACATCACCCCGAGCTACGACGGCCAGCCGGCTCCCCTCGGCATCTCCGACTTCGGGCTGAGCACGAACGACACCGGCGGCATCGTCGCATCGGAGCTGAACACCACGAGCGTCCTGGCGACCGCGAACCTGTCGGACGTCCTGCCGGAGAACCTGGTCGACAGCTCTCCGGACGGCATGACCATCCAGGAGAACGCGGTGCTGACCAACGTCACGTTGTTCGGCACGCCGGGCTATTCGTTCTGGACCCAGAACGTGCTGGTCCTCTTCCCGACGGCCAACGTCCTGGAGCTGGAGACGAACGTCTGGAACTTCTCGGGCGGCAACCTCTCGCTCAACGCGTTCTACGCGCACGGGCCGTACGGGGTCCAGGTCGGGACGGAGTACTACTACGCGTCGTACCCGCTCGCCCTGACGCCGTTCCCGATCCTGTACCCGTACAACGTAGCGTTGTGGATGAACTCGACCGTGGTCGGCGGCCGTGACGCGATGACGTTCACGGTCCAGGTGACGAGCTCGGCCTACCCGAGCGAGGACTTCACCGCGTCGAACTACGACTACATCATCTTCAACTCGATCCCGAGCAGCGGCGGGGCGGGCGTGTCGACGCCGTCGCCGTACACGGCGAACGGCTACGCCTACAACCCGATCGGCCTGCCCGACGACTTCGAGCTGACCTTCGGCGGTCCGGGCGGCGGCAGCCAGGCGACCCTCTTCGAGGCCGACGCCACGCTCGGGCTGTACTACCTGAACAGCACGAACGCCTACGCCGCGGTCCCCTCCGCGTTCAACTTCGGCGGGGAGACCGGCGAGACCTCGACCGGCGGGAACATCGCCTGGACCTCCACGGCCAACGGCCCGGTGGCGACGATGACCACCGGCCCGGCGGTCCTGTCCGGCTTGTGGAACGCGAGCTTACCGGAGGGATCGTTCCCGGTGACGCTCGACGTGAGCCCGGCGAACGCCTTCGCCCTGGTGACCCCGGTCGGGTTCAACCCGAACTTCACCGTGGCGGAGCAGTCGGTCGCGCCGACGGCGTTCACGAACACGCTGAACCTGGCGCCGGGGACCTACAACCTGACCCTGGAGCTGTCGGGCTACAACCCCTCGAACCTGACGCTGGACGTCACGGGCCCGACGACGGTGACCGCGGCCCTGACCGCGAACGCCTCGACGGGGGTCTACACGCCGCTTTGGGCGTTCAACAACTCCGGTTTGGCCGCGCTCTCCGTCTCCGGTTCGGGGACCCCGCAGTCGCCGTACATCCTGCTGAACAACCAGTCGGCCCCGTTGCAGGCCGCGTTCGGGCTGTACAACGACTACTCGTTCCCGGCGTACGCCGGGGTGTTCTTCCAGAACACCAACGCGAGCGCCGAGCTGGTCAGCCCGCCGAGCTTCAACACCACGACGAGCACGTTCCAGTTCTTCCCCGGCGGCTTCCTGCCGTCGTACAACGACCTGCAGTACTGGTTCTGGAACGTCTCGAACATCGGGCTGCTGAACGCCTCGAACATCTCGGGCTGGTTCGCGCAGACGGTTTGGTACCCCCTCGTCTTTGACACGTTCAACGTGGTCTTCTACGAGGGCGGCAACAACCTGATCGCGAACGACACGTTCGACAGCACGGCGAGCCAGGGACTGCTGATCTTCAGCGGCGGCGGCATCGAAGCGCCTCCGTTCAACATCGGCGGCCAGAACTACACGGTCTGGGGCAACGTCTTCAACACGCTGAGCGGTCCGTCCAACAACACGACGAACTGCGCGCTCTACGCCAACCCTGAGCCGTGCCAGTTGATGTATCCGTCCTTGGGGCTGGGCCTGGAGCTCGCGGGCTCGAACGACACCGTCTACAACAACGAGTTCCTGACGCCGTCGACCGCCTGGCAGCCCCCGGAGAACCTGTACTCGGGGAACGGCGAGCTGTTCAACGACAACTGGAACATCACGCCGGTGCCCGGCTCGGTCGTCAACTTCGCGGCAGGGTTCCCCAACTACCCGCTGACCGGGGTCATCCTCGGCTCCAACAGCTGGCTGAACGGTAACGACCACTACTACGACTACCAGGGCGGCAACTACTGGTGGGACTACGGGACGATCTTCAACCCGTACAACGGCGCGGACAACCAGTACGGCGTGCTCCCGTACGACGAGAACGGACTGACCCCCTACGGGTTCGGGCCGTACATCTTCAACGGAGGCGACTACGCACCGATTCTGCCGTACATCCTGCACGACGTCGCGTTCCAGGAGACCGGGCTCCCGTCCGGCAGCCTCTGGGACGTGTCGATCAACGTGGGCGGTGCGCCGTTCGAGAACGTCAGCACGACCGGGACGGTCGCCGAGACCTACCTGCCGACCGGCTACTACGGGTTCAACATCTCGGGGCCCTACGGGTACACCGCCACCCCGAGCACCTCGTCGTTCCTGGCCGTGTTCGACTCCGGAACGATCTCGATCAGCTTCTCGAAGACGGCGTACTCGGTGACGGTCACCGAGTCCGGGTTGACCGGTAAGACGCTCGCCAAGGGCTGGTCGGCAGAGCTAGGCGGTGTGGTCCACAGCGACCTGACGACGACGTCGACGACCTTCACCGTGATGAACGGGACGTACAGCTACCTGGTCACCGGACCGGCGGGCTACCACGTCACCGGCATACCGGCCGCCGCCGGGACGGAGACGGTCAACGGCGCGAACGCGACGATCGGCGTGAGCTTCGCGAAGGGTGCGACCGCGAGCCTGGTGTTCTCCGAGAAGGGCCTGGCGAAGGACCAGCAGTGGTGCGTCGAGGTCAGCGGTTTGCAGAGCTGCTCGACCAAGGCCTCGGTGACCTTCAAGGGGTTGACGGAGGGCACGAGCTACTCGTGGTCGGTGGTCTCGCCGACGTCCGGCCAGGTCATCACGCCCGCGTCCTCGGGCATTGTTGACCTGACGAAGACCACGGCGATCGCGCTGAGGTTCGCCTACGACTACGCGGTGACCTTCACCGAGTCCGGCCTGTCCAGCGGCACCTGGTCGATCACCATCGACAAGGTGACGGAGACGGCCGCGGCCGGTAGCTCGATCGTCTTCAACGAGGTCAACGGGACCTACGCCTACAAGATCGGGACCGAGTCGGGCTTCAAGAGCTCGGGCGTTCCCCCCAAGGCGGTCGTCGACGGCGCCGCGACATCGGTCGCCGTGACCTTCGTGCCCAAGTCGTAGGGCGGCGGGCGAACCCGCGTCCAACCCTTTCTCCCTTCTCTTTTTTGAAGGCGGGCCCGGGCGCCGCCGGAGCTTTCTGGCCGGGTGCGCTGCGGCGGAGGGGCCCATGAAGGTTGTCTGGATCGCCTATCCCGGAGGCGCGGCGGCGAAGCAGGTTCCGGAGCTGCTCGGCTGCGCGGAGAACGCGCTCGGCCTGCGCGAGTTCGTGGCCGCGAAGGGTCACGAGCTGGTCAGTACCAGCGAGACCGGGCCGGCGCTCGAGCCGCTGCTCGCCGAGGCGACCGTGGTGATTGCGACGCCGTTCTGGCCCGCGTACATCACCCGCGAACGCCTCGCGAAGATGCCGAACGTCCGGCTGCTGCTGACCGCCGGGGTCGGCTCCGACCACTTCGACCTGGCGGCCGCCGCCGAGCGGGGCCTGACCGTGGCGGAGGTCACCGGCAGCAACGTCGTCAGCGTCGCCGAGCACGTCGTCCTGCAGATCCTGGCGCTGGTCCGCAACTTCGTCCCGGGCTACCAGGAGGTCGTGAGCGGAGGCTGGGACATCGCGAAGGTCGCCGCCCGTTCCCACGACCTCGAGGGGATGACCGTCGGGATCGTCGGGATGGGACGGATCGGCCAGCGGGTCGCCGAGCGCCTGCGCCCGTTTGACGTGAAGGTCCTGTACTACGACAACCGGCGGCTCTCCACGGTCGAGGAGGGGGTGCTGGAGGTCCGGTACCGCTCGCTGGACGCGCTGCTGCCCGCCTGCGACGTGGTCAGCATCAACGCGCCGCTGACGCCGGCGACCGACCGGCTGTTCAACGCCGCCCGGCTCGCGAAGATGAAGCGGGGGGCGTACCTGGTCAACACCGCCCGCGGCCGCATCGTGGACACCGCCGCGCTCGTGGAGGCGCTGCAGAGCGGCCAGCTGGCCGGCTACGCCGGGGACGTCTGGTACCCCCAGCCTGCCCCGAAGGACCACCCGTGGCGGACGATGCCGCACCACGCGATGACCCCCCACGTGTCGGGCACGACGTTGGAGGCGCAGGCGCGCTACGCCGCCGGGATCCGCGACTGCCTGGAGCGGTTCTTCGACGGCCAGCCGCTCGACCGCGACTACCTGATCGTCGAGAAGGGCAAGGTCGTCAGCCCGAGCTACAGCTACGCGTTCGGCTGAGCGGCTTCGCCGGTCCTAGAACCGGGCGATGCTGCCGGTCGCGAGCGCCCGGCGCTCGAAGACCTCCCACAGGCTGATCGCCGCGGCGAAGGAGAGCACGCCGGCGAGCGCCACCGCCCCCCAGAGCACCCCCAGCGGCGTCCCGGTCCCCTGGCCCACGGCCGCCCGGATCGCGGCGAGCCCCCAGGTCAGGGGCAGCGTGTAGCCCGCGTACTGCAGCGGCACCGGCAGCGCGGAGAGCGGGAAGTTGACCCCGGAGAGCAGCAGGCCGGCGAACAGGAAGATGTTGCCGAGGATGATCGAGGTCCGCAGGTACAGGGCCACGCCCCCCAGGAGGAGCCCGAAACCGACCATGGCGAAGGCGGTCAGCACGACCGAGACCGCGAGCGCCGGGACCTGGTCGAGCGCGATCGGCACCGCGAAGAACAGGTGGGCGTACTCGAGGCCGACCGACACCGTCGCCAGGGAGATCCCGATCGGCAGGATCCCGCGGCCGAAGTAGAGCGCGAGCCGGTTCGCCGGCGAGACCAGGACGTGCTCCATCGTCCCCTGCTGCTTCTCCGAGTCGGTCGTCTGGCAGACGGAGAAGACGCTCGAGTAGGTGACCGTCGCGACGGCGTTGCCGAGCGCGGTGAAGGCGACGCTCTCGCCGCCCAGCTGGGCGACGAAGGCGAAGAAGACCATCTGGGTCAGCGGGATGACGAAGATCGTCCCGAGGACGAAGTCGATCCGCATGAACCCGAGGGTCGTCCTCGGGGCGAAGACGGCGTTGGTCCAGAACGTCCGCAGGAACGACGGTCGGTAGGCGCTCACGGCGGCCATGGCTCCCCCTCAGTAGTCGGCGAGGTTCCCGACCTCGAGGACGTGACGCTCGACCCGGCGGAAGACCGCGCCGGCGAGCAGCAGGTAGGCCGCGGTGGTCCCGACGGCCCCCGCGATGTCCGGCCAGAACCCCCAGGCGAAGCCCGGGTAGCCGGGGATCGAGGCGTAGCGGAGCGCGTCCAGCGCCCAGGTCGGCGGGAAGAACAGCGCGATCGGATTCGTCCAGAACGGCAGCAGCACGACCGGGAACATGCAGCCGGTGCCGACGTAGAAGGCGAACTCCCCGATGTTCTGGATGAAGCCGGCGTAGCGGGTGTACACGTAGAACGCCGCGAAGACGACCCCCACGGCGGCGAGGGTCAGCATGACGAAGATGAACAGCAGCACGAACGCCACCGGGTTCGGCACCGCGGGAGGCGAGCCGGCGACCCCGACCACCACCAGGTAGACGATCAGCCCCCCGAGCAGGCCGCTGGCGACGTTCCAGATCACGCGGCCCAGCACGACGTAGAGGTACGGGGTCGGGGCCTGGAGCGTCGGCTCGAGCGTGCCGAAGACCCGGTCCTGGCCGGTCGCCCAGCCGCTGCCGTAGAGCGTCTGGCCCCACATGCTCATCATGCCCGCGCCCAGGATCGCGTAGGTGAGGTAGTAGTGGCCCTCGCCGCGGAACAGCTCGAAGGAGACCAGCCCGAAGATCACCGGCGCGATCATCGACGGGATCAGCCACTGCGGGTCGGCCATGAACTGCAGGAACGACAGCCGCAGGGCCGCCATCGTCGAGCGGCGCCCGGAGTAGGCGCGCACGGTCGTCGCGCTCATCGGGCCTCCTCCTCGACCAGGTCGAGGTAGACGTCCTCCAACGACGTGCGCCGGTCCCGGACCGCCAGCTCCGGGTGGCCCGGCAGCGCGGAGCGGACCTCCGCGATCGCCGTCTCGGTCGTGCGGACCCTCAGCGTCAGGCGCATGGACGGACCGAACTCCTCCGCGACGACCTTCGAGACGCCCGGCAGGTGCTTGAGGGATTCGACCTCGGCGTCCTCGAAGCCGTACGCCTCCGCCTCGATCGTCCGGTCCCCGCCGACCAGCGTCCGCAGCCCGTCGACGGTGTCGCGGGCGACGATCCGACCCTTGGAGAGGATCGCGAGCTTCGGGCAGAGCTCCTCGGCCTCGAACATGTAGTGCGTCGTGAGGAAGATCGTCACCCCGTCCGTCACGAGCGACCGGATCAGCTTGCGGGTCTCGCGGGCGCTCTTCGGGTCCAGGCCGATCGTCGGCTCGTCCAGGAACAGGATCTCGGGTCGGTGCAGGATCCCCCGGGCGATGTGCAACTTTTGCTTCATCCCGCGGGAGTACTCCTCGGTGCGGCGGTCCGCCGCGTCCGTCAGCCCGACCCGTTCGAGGACCTCGCGGATCCGGCCCTCCCGCTCCGTCAGCGGCACGCCGTAGAGGTCCGCGAAGTACCGCAGGTTGTCGCGCCCGCTGATGCGGTTGTACAGGCCCCGCTCCCCGCCGAGCACGAGCCCCATCCGGGGGCGCAGCCAGTCGGTCTCCTTCGTGACGTCGTGCCCGAGGACCAGCGCCGTGCCGGAGGTCGGGAGCAGGAGCGTCGACAGGATCTTCGTGAGGGTCGTCTTGCCCGCCCCGTTCGGACCCAGGAGGCCGAAGATCGAGCCTCGCTCGACGGTCAGGTCGACCCCCTTGAGCGCCTCGGTCCGGGTCCGCTCCCGGAACAGGAAGCCCTTGCGGCTCTCGAAGACCCGACGTACGTCGCGGACTTCGATCGCCGGACCGTCGTTCGACCGGGTCAGCATGGGACGGCGCGCACGCCACCACAACTACATAGAGGGTGAACTTCGCCCGAAGGCGGCGGCACGCCCCTTCGAGGGGCGTTCCGGGGGCCGGTCCTCCTTGGCTCCCCCGACCTTTATAGCCCGCCGCTCGTGGTAGCGGTGAGGTAACGGTGGCGACCTCGCAAGCCCGCTCGAGCCCGGGGCCGGACGGAGCGGAAGGGCTCTCCGGCGAACGCCTCGTCGGGGCGTACCGGACGATGGTGCTCGCCCGCACGCTGGACGAGCGGTGCCTGGCGCTGCAGCGGCAGGGGCGGATCGGCTTCTACGCGCCGCACGCCGGCCAGGAGGCGACGCTCGTCGGCTCGGCGCTCGCGCTGGAGCCGGACGACTGGGTCTTTCCGGCCTACCGGGAGCTCGCCGTTGCCCTGGTGCGCGGCGTGCCGCTCCAGGCCATCATCGACCAGTTGTTCGGCAACGCCGACGACCTCTGCCGCGGGCGCCAGATGCCGAACCATTTCGCGTTCCGCGACCAGCGCTTCGTCTCCGCCTCCAGCCCGATCGGCACGCAGATCACGCAGGCCGTCGGGGCGGGGATCGCCGCGAAGCTGCGCAAGGCGCCGATCGCGACGATCACCTACTTCGGGGACGGTGCGACGAGCTCGAACGATTTTCACGCCGGCCTGAACTTCGCCGGGGTCTACCGCGCCCCGACGGTCTTCCTCTGCCAGAACAACGAATGGGCGATCTCCCTGCCGCGCGAGCAGCAGACCAAGAGCGCCACGCTGGCGATGAAGGCGGAAGCGTACGGCTTCCCCGGCGTCGTCGTGGACGGCAACGACCTGCGCGCGGTCCACGCCGCGGTCCGCCGGGCCCGGGCCCGGGCCGTCGCCGGCGAGGGCCCGACGCTGATTGAGGCCCAGGTCTACCGCCTCGGGCCCCACTCCACCTCCGACGACCCGCGCCGCTACCGGCCGGACGCCCAGGTCGACGCCGCCCGCCAGCGCGACCCGGTGCACCGGCTGAGGGCCGAGCTCGGCACGGCGGGGCTGCTGGACGACGCCGCGGACGCGAAGATCGCCGAGGAGGCGCGGGCCGCGCTCACCGCGGCGATCGCGCACGCGGAAGCGGCCGCGCCCGTCGAGCCGCTGTCGCTGTTCGACGACGTCTTCGCGCGCCGTACCCCGCGCCTCGACGCCGAGCGCGCCGAGGCGGCGCAGCACCTGGCGGAGGCGAAGCGGCCGTGAGCGAGCTCACGCTAGTGCAGGCGGTTAACCGGGGCCTCGCGGAGGCGATGCGCGCCGACCCGGACGTGCTGGTGCTGGGGGAGGACGTCGGGGTCAACGGCGGCGTCTTCCGCGCGACCGACGGGCTGCTCAAGGAGTTCGGCGCGGACCGGGTCCTCGACACGCCGCTCTCCGAGACCGGCATCGTCGGCTCGGCGATCGGCATGGCGCTCTACGGCCTCAAGCCGGTCGCGGAGATCCAGTTCCTCGACTTCATCTATCCGGCGTTCGACCAGATCGTCAGCGAGCTGGCGAAGATGCGCTACCGCTCGGGCGGCCAGTACCCCTGCCACGTCGTCGTGCGGGCCCCGTACGGCGGCGGCATCAAGGGGGGCCTGTACCACTCGCAGAGTACCGAGGCGTACTTCTGCCACACCGCCGGGCTGAAGGTGGTGGTCCCGTCCACGCCGGCGGACGCGAAGGGGCTGCTGCTCAGCGCGATCGCCGACGAGGACCCGGTGATCTTCCTCGAGCCGAAGCGGATCTACCGCTCCGTCACCGGCGAGGTGCCGGAGGGGGCCACCCGCGTGCCGTTCGGGCAGGCCCGGTCGGTGCGCAGCGGCACCGACGTCAGCCTGTTCGCCTACGGGGCGATGATCCCGGTCGTGACGGAAGCGGCGACGGCGCTCGAGGCGGAGGGGATCTCGGCCGAGGTGCTGGACCTGCGGACCCTGGTCCCGCTGGACGAGGAGGCGGTCCTGCGCTCCGTGGGGCGGACCGGCCGTGCGGTCGTCGTCCACGAGGCGGCCCGGTTCTGCGGGTTCGGTGCGGAGCTCTCCGCGCTGCTCGCGGAGAAGGCGTTCTACTCGCTGAAAGCGCCGATCGCGCGGGTCACCGGCTACGACACCCCGTTCCCCTACGCCCTCGAGAACGTCTACCTGCCGTCGGTCGAGCGGGTCGTCGCCGCCGCCCGCGAGACGGTCCGGGCATCGTAGAGGTCGCCGTGGCGTTCGAGTTCCGTCTCCCGGACATCGGCGAGGGGGTCGCCGAGGGGGAGGTCGTCCGCTGGTTCGTGAAGGAAGGGGACGTCGTCCGCGAGGATGCGCCGCTCGTCAGTGTGCTGACCGACAAGGCGAACGTCGAGATCCCCTCGCCGAGATCCGGCAAGGTCCTCACGATCCACGCCCAGGTCGGCGAGAAGGTGAAGGTCGGCGGCCTGCTCGTGACGATCGACGCGGGCCCGGGCGGCGCTGCGGCCTCCCCAGGTGCGTCGCCCGCCGCCCCGACACCCGCGTCGATAGCGGGCGGACGTCCGACGGCTTCGGCCCCCACGCCGGCACCGAGTTCGGCACCGGCCGCGTCAACCGCTGCGTCGCCGGGGGCGATCGTTCCGGCCAGTCCGTACGTCCGACGCCTGGCGGCCGAGCGCGGCGTGGACCTCGCCACCGTCCGGGGCAGCGGCCCGGGGGGCCGGGTCACCGAGGCCGACCTCACGGCCGCAGGGTCGGTCGCGGCCCGGACCCCACCCGCCGCGGCGGAGCCCCCCGCCCGAGCCGTGTCGTCCGTCCCCGGGACCGTCGCCGCCGCCGTCGCCGCGGGCGACATCGCCGAGCGCATCCCCATCCGCGGGTTGCGGCGGGTCATCGCCGAGCACATGAGCGAGGCGACCCACCGGGCTGCCCACTTCACCTACGTCGAGGAGGTCGACGCCACCGAGCTGGTCCGGCTCCGCGAGCACATGGCCAAGCACGTGGAGAAGCAGGGGACGCGACTGAGCTACCTGCCGTTCGTCGTCCGGGCCGTCGTGGCCGGGCTGAGGGCCCATCCGCGCCTGAACGCGACCATGGACGACGAGCACAACGAGCTGCTCGTCCGCGCCTCCTGCCACGTCGGCATCGCGACCGCCGCGCCGGACGGCCTGATCGTGCCGGTCGTCCGAAACGCCGACCGCAAGAGCATCGGCCAGCTGGCGAAGGAGATCCAGGACCTCTCCGAGCGCGGCCGCGCGGGCAAGCTGGAGCGCGCCGAACTGTCGGGGAGCACCTTCACCATCACCAGCCTCGGCGCGCTGGGCGGAGTCCTCGCGACGCCAATCCTCAACTATCCCGAAGTGGCGATCCTCGGGGTCCACAAGATCCAGCGGCGACCGGTCTACCGGCCGGACGGGACGATCGGCCCGGCCGACCTGATGAACCTCTCCGTCTCGCTGGACCACCGCGTGCTGGACGGGATCGAAGGGGCGCAGTTCCTGGCGACCGTGAAGTCCTACCTCGAGGACCCGCACCAGCTGTTCGCGGAGCTGGCGTAAGGCTGCGGCCGGCCCGCCGCGCGCGCGCCCCGTCCGGAGAGCTCAAGCCGCCCCCTGACTGGCGGGTTTCGATGGCGGGGACCCCGGCCGTCGCGCCGCTGCCCTACACCCGGGCGCAGGCGTTCAACGTGCTGGGACCGAAGCCGGAGGAGACGCTCCGGACCGCCTACCGCTGGATGATCCGGGCGCGGACCCTGGACGCGCGGATGCTCGCGCTCCAGCGCCAGGGCCGCGTCGGCTTCTACGGCGCAGCGACCGGCCAGGAGGCGGTGAACGTCGCGGCCGGGCTCGCCAGCCGCCCGGAGGACTGGGTCCTCCCCGGGCTCCGCGAGCAGCTGGTCGCGCTGGTCCGGGGTCACCCGCTGGACCGCTACGTCCACCACCTGTTCGCGGACGCCCAGGACCCGGCGCTCGGGCGGAACATGCCGTGCCACCCGACCGCGCGCGAGGTCCACTACGTCTCCATGTCGTCGGTGATCGGCACCCAGATCTCGCATGCGGTCGGCGTGGGCCGGGGAATGCGGAACCGCCGGGAGGCGGCGGTCGCGCTGGCGTTCTTCGGGGACGGGGCGACCAGCTCGAACGACTTCCACGCCGGGCTCAATCTCGCCGCGGTGGGCCGGTTGCCGGTCCTGTTCGTCTGCACGAACAACCAGTGGGCGATCTCCGTCCCGGTGGAGCGCCAGACCGCCGCACGCACCCTGGCCGCGAAGGCGGCGGCGTACGGCCTGGCCGGCACCCGGGTCGACGGGACCGACCTGGTCGCCTGCTGGGCAGCCCTTTCGGGCGCGTTGGAGCGCCTGCGGCGCGGCGGAGCGCCGGAGATGCTCGAGTTCCTGCTCTACCGCATGACGGCGCACTCCAGCTCCGACGACCCGACGCGCTACCAGCCGGCGGACTGGGCCGCTCGGGCCCTCGCCCACGATCCCCTCGCGCGCCTGGCCCAGTGGATGCGGCGGGAGGGGCTCCTGGACGACGCGTTCCAGACCGAGGTCCAGAGCGAGGCCGACGAAGCGGTCCGCGCGGCGATCCGAGCCGCCGAGGCCACCCCGGCGCCCCCGGAAGCGGCGCTGACCGAGGACGTTTTTGCCCGCCCGGCGTCGCCGATCCCCGGTCGGTAGCTCCATGGCGGGAACGTACGCGCGCTCAACGGAGGTGGCGGTACTCGGCGGAGGCCCGGCCGGCTACATGGCGGCGATCCGCGCCGGCCAGCTGGGCAAGAAGGTCGTCCTGGTCGAGCGCGCCGAGCTCGGCGGGGAGTGCCTGAACCGCGGATGCATCCCGTCCAAGGCGCTGATCCACGCCTCGCAGCTGTACCACGCGCTCGCGACCGAGGGCCCGGAGATCGGCGTGAACGCCCCCGGGGCCACGTACGACCTGGCCGCGACGATGCGCTGGAAGGAGTCGGTCGTTGCGAAGGAACGCGCGGGCGTCGCTACGCTGCTCAAGGCGGCGGGGGTGACGGTGCTCGCCGGCCGGGGACGGTTCACCGGTCCGAGGTCGCTGGACGTCGAGGCGGCGGACGGCGGCCACGAGCGGATCGACTTCGCCGCGGCGATCATCGCCACCGGAGCGGTCCACGCCACGATCCCCGGCTTCGAGACCGACGGCGAGCAGGTGCTGAACGCCTGGGAGCTCCTGTCGATCCCCCGCCTGCCGAAGTCGATGCTGGTCCTCGGCGGGGGCGTCAGCGGCTGCGAGCTGGGCCAGTTCCTCGCCCGCGTCGGCGTGAAGGTGACGATCGTCGAGCTGATGCCGCAGATCCTGCCCGGGCTCGACCCCGACCTCTCCCGGGAGCTCGCCGCCGCGCTCGGACGCCTGGGCGTCGAGCTGCGTACCGGCACGCGCGCGAGCGCGCTGCGCCGTCAGCCGTCGGGGCTGACCCTGGAGGTGAACGGGCCGGCGGGCCCCGAGCAGCTGACGGCCGAACGGCTGTTCGTGACGGTCGGTAAGCGCCCCGCCAGCCAGGGCCTCGGCCTGGAGGAGGCCGGCGTCGTCGTCGACCCGAAGACCGGCTTCATCGGCGTGGACGCGCAGATGCGGACGAACGTCCCGCACCTGTACGCCGCGGGGGACGTCGCCCGGCCCCCGATGCTCGCCCACAAGTCCTACCGGGAGGGGATCGTCGCCGCCGAGGCGATCGCCGGTCGGCCGACCCGCTTCGACTTCCGGGCGATGCCGTCGGTGGTCTTCACCGACCCGGAGCTCGCGAGCGTCGGCCTGACGAAGGAGGAGGCGGAGAAGGCCGGCCTGCACCCCCGCGAGGCGCGGTTCCCGTTCGCAGCCCTCGGCCGCGCGCACGCCAGCCACGCCACGACCGGTTGGCTGAAGGTCGTCGGCGACGACTCGAGCGGCCGGCTCCTCGGCGTGCACGCGGCCGGCGGCTCCGTCGGAGAGTTCGCCGCCGAGGTGGCCCTCGCCCTCGAGATGGGGGCGACGGTGCGCGACGTCGCGCAGACGATCCACCCCCACCCGACGTTCAGCGAGGCGCTCGCGGAGGCGGCGCTGCTGTGGCTGGGGGAACCGATGCACGTCGCCCGGAGGACCGTCCCTGCCGCCGGTCGTTGAGTGGGGCCAGCGCGAGTACCGCGACGCGCTGGGGGCGATGCGCGAGCTGGTCGCCGAGCGGCGTCGGGGTGCGGTTGACGACACCCTCGTACTGGTCGAGCATCCGCCGGTCGTGACCGTCGGGGTGCAGGGGGACGACGGGTCGGCGGGGCGCAGCGGGCTACCGGTCGTCGAGGTCGAGCGGGGGGGCCATGCGACCTACCACGGGCCCGGCCAGCTCGTCGGCTACCCGATCGTGGACCTGGCGGCCCGGGGACACGACGTCCGCCGGTTCGTGCACGACCTCCAGTCCCTCCTGGTCCGCTCGCTGGAGCCGCTCGGGCTCGCGGCCGCTCCGGTCCCGGGACAGCCCGGGGTCTGGGTGGACGGACGGCGCAAGATCGCGTCGATCGGCATCGCGGTCGACCACTGGATCTCGTTCCACGGCTTCGCGCTGAACGTCGACCCCGATCTGGCGGCGTTCAGTCGGTTCCGCCCCTGCGGGCTCGACCCGGCGGTGATGACCTCCGTCGCACGAGAGCTCGGCCGCCCCGTGCCGGTCTCCGAGCTCCGAGGGCCGGTCGTGGACGCCTGGCGCGAGTTGTTCGAGGGGACCCGCGCTCCGGTCGATCCCGCAAGCGCGGCGGCGCGGAGCCGGACCGCCCCGGCATGAGGGCGGAGCCGGACGGTCGCCCCCGGCTGCTGGTGGTCGGAGGCTGCAGCGGGCTGGTGGGCCGGTCGATCCTCGCCGAGTTCGGTCCGGACCACCGTCTGCGGTCGGTCCACCGCCACCCCACTGCCGCCGAGACCGGCGCCGGCGTCGAGGTCGTCGCGGCGGACGCCGCGGAGCTCGAGGACTGGAGGGCCGTGCTCTCCGGGGTCGATACGGTGCTGAACCTCGCCTGGTACCGCCAGGCCCCCCGGTCCCGGTTCGTCGCCCTGGCCGCGGGCCTGCTGCGCCTCGTGACAGCGGCCGAAGCGGTGGGGATCCGAAGGTTCGTGCAGGTCAGCGTTCCGGACGCGCCGAGCCGGCTCGAGCGGGAGCTTCCGTACCTGGCCGAGAAGCGCCGCGTCGACCGGGGGCTGGCGGCCAGCCGTCTGGACTACGTGATCGTGCGGCCGACGATGCTGTTCGGGCCTCAGGACCGGCTTCTGACGGTCATGCTGCGCACGATACGGCGCTACCACCGCTTCCCGATGTTCGGGGACGGAGCCTACCATCTGAGCCCGATAGCCGCCGTCGACCTTGCGACGATAATTCGGGGGGAGGCGGCCCGCGGCGGCCGGCGGGACGTCGTCGTCGGAGGGCCGCGCCGTTGGGTCTACCGGGAGCTGACCGACGCGCTCTTCCGGGCCCTCGGCCGGTCCCCCCGCTACGTGACGCTGGGCCCCCGGAGCTCCGTCTACCTGGCCCGTCTGCTGGAGGGTCTCGGTTCGTCGCTGCTCTACGCCTACGAGGTGGAGTGGCTGCTCT
>JASHYB010000112.1 GCA_030043255.1 Thermoplasmata archaeon
CGCTCGCCTCGGGCGTCCGCAACTACACCACGAGCGACGGCCGGATCGTGCCGCTGGTCAACTGGACCCAGGGGTACTTCTTCTTCTACGGCGACGGCCGGTTCACCGTCGAGAACACCACGATCCAGGGCAACGTGAGCCTCGCCTACGCGGTGTCGCTGACGACGCCGTACGGGAGCCCGCCGTCGACCGTCGAGTTCTACGAGGTCGCCGGCCCGCGCGTCGCCAACCTCTCGGCGATCGACGACGCCGTCGGCTGCACCGCGGTCGCGACGACGGGGGCGAACGCGACCGATCTGGCGGCCTCGGAGGGCGCGCTGGGGCTGTTCGCGTCCAATTCGACCGGCGTGGGGATCGACCACGCCAGCGCGAGCGGCCAGGACCCGCACCAGATCTCCTCCTCGTTGTTCCAGGCGGTGTCGAGCGGCTCGGTGGTCGCCTCCGACCTCTCGGTCGCCGACGTGGCGTTCGGCTTCGAGACCCTGCACGTCGACGGGCTGACGGTCACGGGGCTGACCGTCACCTCCGGCGCCACCGGCTTTAACGCGAACTACACCAGCTCCGCCTCAGTCGTGGGCCTGCAGGTGGTCGGCAGCCAGCAGCAGTTCACCGCCGCCGGGACCTGGGGGAACAGCTCGGGGCTCGAGTTCCAGCAGGTCGCGGTCGAGTTCGACGCCTCGGGGATCTACCTCGACAACGACTCCGGCGTCACGGTCTCGGGCGGGACCTCCAACGGCAGCGAGGTCTCCGTGGTCCAGTCGTTCTACAACTCGACGAAGGGGACCTTCCACGACCTCGAGGCGGAGAACGCCTCGACGGCGGTCGACCTGCAGAACTGCTCCGAGCTGAACCTCACCGACGTGACCGCCATCGGCAACAGCACCGGGGCCTACGTCGCGAACGCCTCGCAGGTCACGGGGAGCGGCTTCCTCAGCACCTACCAGTCGATCGGGCTGGAGCTGGCCAGCACGACGGCCGCGACGGTGTCGGGCTTCGTCGCCTCCAACCAGTCGGCCGGGATCGTCGCGCAGAACTCGACCTCGCTGCGGGTGACCAACGTCTCGGCGACCAACGCGTCGTTCAGCCCTAGCTTCCGCGTGCTCCCGTGCGCCATCAACCAGTGCTTCGCGTCGTTCCCCAACACCGCCGTCGACCTTGTCAACGACACGACGGTCACCGTCACGTCGGTCAGCGCGGTCAACTACTCGTACGCGGTCTGGGTGAACCACACGTCGCGGCTGACCCTCTCGGAGGTCACCGCCTGGAACGCGAACATCTCCGTCTCGCTGAACTGGACGAACGACTCGACGGTCCAGGAGGTCTTCTCCTGGGGGTCCGTGGAGGGGCTCCTCCTCGCGAACTCCACCGGCACCACGATCGGCGCGAGCACCTTCGAAGCGTCGGTCGGGGTCGGCCTCGCGCTGGACAACGGCTCGGCCGACACGATCGCCTCCGACAACTTCGTCGAGAACAACAACACGACCTACGGCGCCCTCTACAACGCGAGCCGCTACCAGGCCCGGTCCAACAACTCGACCGACCCCACCTTCAAGGGCAACTACTGGTCGGACTGGAACGGCTCCGCCTCCTACACGATCAACGCGACCGACCAGGTGAACGACGGGCACCCGCTGTCGAGCTTCTACTCGACGTACCTGCGGTTCACCGAGAAGGGCCTGCCGGTGGAGACGAACTGGTCGCTGTCGGTCGGCGGCCATAGCTACTACCTGCTGAACAATTCGCAGCTGTACCTGCCCGGATGGATCTTCGGGGACGGGTCGATCCCGTTCTCGGTGGTGCTGATCTACAACTACCCCCCCCACCCGGCCTCGGGCTCGGTGCGCTGGAGCGGCTCGAGCCAGTCCGTGCAGATCTTCTTCGGGAACCTCCCGCCGAGCGGCTTCCCGCTGCCGCTCTGGCTCGTGGCCGCGATCGCGGCGGCCGCCGCGGCGGCGGTGGCCGCCGTCCTGTTCCTGCGGCGGCGCAAGGCGCGGCCGGCGTCCCGCTCGGCGCGTACCGCGGACCCGTTCGAGCCGTCCGAGGCGTCGCCCGCGGCCGGGCCCCCCTCGCCTCCCGCCGGTGGGGCGCGCTAGGGCGGGAGCTTCTCGAGCCGGCCGGTCCGCCCGAGGGATACCTGGGCCCGGCCCCGGCGCTCGCTGACCCAGCCGTCGACGACGCGGACCCGCTCCCCGGCGCCCACCAGCTCGACTTCCGAGCCCCAGAGGACCAGCAGGATCTCCCCGGTCGGGTCGCGCAGCGTCACGTGGCGGACCTTCCGGGCGACCCCCTCCTTCGTCTCCACCTCGCGGACCTCCTCCAGGCCGGCCACGACCGCGTCGAACGTCGCGACCCTGGACGGGCGCAGGTCGGAGATGTACGTCGCACCCGCTCGTCCCGCCGTCGTCGTGCCCCCACCCGCCGGGGGCCGCGGCCCCGTAGCGGTCGACCTCCGGAACGTCGGCCGGACCTTAACTCCGGCCGGCCCGACCCTGAGGGGGGCGCGGACGCGCTGCCGGGCCCCGGACGCCAGCGCCCACCGGCCCTCGAGACACGGCCCGGCGGTCACGGGAACTCAGTAGGCGACGTTCTTAGTCCGGGACCCCCTCCCGCGATCGATGACGGCCCGGACGGTTGTGCACTTCGAGATCCCCGCGAACGACCTGCCCAGGCTGGCCCGCTTCTACGAGGTGTGCTTCGGCTGGACCTTCACGAAGGTCCCGGCGCCGGGCATGGAGTACTGGCTGATCGCCACGGGCCCGCAGGGCCGGACCCTCCGCGGGGGCATGTACCCCCGGATGCACGAGGACGACCGACCGCGGAACTTCGTCGGCGTGGAGGACATCGACGCGGCGATCCGCGCGTTCACGGGCGCCGGCGGTACGGAGGTCGTCGGCAAGCGGGAGGTTCCCGGTCAGGGTTGGACGTTCATCGGGAACGATCCGGAAGGCAACGCGATCGCCCTCTTCCAGCCCGCGGGGTCGAACCGTCCGGCTCGGCGGCGCGCTCGCGGCCGGAAACCCCCCCGCGCCTCCGCGCGCCGGGCCCGTCCGCGGCGGCGGCGCGCCTCGGCCTCCCGGAGAAGCCGCGCGTAGGTCGGAGGGACGTTCGACCCTACCGATGGCGAAGATCCCGTCGATCGAGCAGACCTACTACCTGGCCGCAGCCCCGGCGAAGGTCTTCGCGGCGCTGACCTCGCCGAAGGGGCTGAGCTCCTGGTTCCTGGAGTCGGCGGAGATCGAGCTGCGCGACGGGGCGCCGTTCCGGTTCGTCTGGCGGGGCGGCCATACGATGGAGGGGAAGGTGCGCGAGGTCCGCCCTCCGAAGAGGCTGGAGCTCGCCTGGATCGATCGCTTCCCGGGACAGAAGGTGTTCAAGACCGTCGCCCGCTTCGACCTGCGCAAGCGGCGGACGGGCACCCTGCTGACGCTGACCCACAGCGGGTTCAAGAGCGGCCGCAAATGGATCGCCCTGTACGGCGCGATCGAGTCCGGCTGGGCGCACTACCTGACGAACCTGCGCTCCGTGCTGGAGCACGGGACCGACCTGAGGTCGGACCTCGACGAGATCACGTAGGCGCGCGATCCCCCTCGGGAGGGGTGCGCCCCAGGAGCCGTGCCGTCGGAAGGCCGCCGGAGGAGATCAGCGGGGGACGGCGCTCGTTAAGCCGCGTCGCGCGGTCGGTCTCCGCTCTCGAGGGAAGGATGACGAGCGGCATTCGCGGTCGAAGGTCCCACGCGACGCGCAAGCGCCACCGACGGACGAAGCGCCTGCGCATCGCGGCGCGGCGACGGTCGGTGCGG
>JASHYB010000113.1 GCA_030043255.1 Thermoplasmata archaeon
GGGATGGCGGACCTCTGGATGCTGAAGGGGGACTTCGACCGGGCCGAGGCGTGCGTCCGGGAGCTCGAGCGTGTGGGCCCGAAGAGCGACTTCGCCCTGCTCTCCCGGGGGTACCTCGCGGCGCTTCAGGGCGACCGGGCGACCGCGATGGAGGCGATCCGCAAGCTGCAGGAGACGTTCGGCGAGGGGTACGCCCGGCTCTCCTCGGTAGGGTTCATCTACCTCGCCCTGGGGGATCGCGACACGTTCTTCGAGCACATGTTCACCGCGGCCCGGTCCCACACGCTCCAGATCTCACGACTCAGGTTCTCGCCCCTCTTCAGCGAGGCCCGCAAGGACCCGCGGTTCCTGGAGCTTCTGACCCTGGACGCCCCCCACCCCGCCACGCCGAAGCCCTCCAGCTGAGGCGGACGCCCGGTCCGGACATCCGGTCCTGGTGTCGTTGCAGGAGCGAGCCGCCGGACGGTCCGCAAGGGGACGTCGGCCACCGGCACCCCCGGTGGGAACCGCAGGGCGCGCTCCCCACGGGAGGCGTCCCACCACCGAAGGAGCCACCGCCACCCCCACCGGCTCTCCCCCGTACTCCCGCCGAGCAGCACCGAGCGGTCCCCCGGGGGGTCAGGGAGGAGACTCCCGATCGGCCGGAGGACCCGGCGTCGTTCCGATGTGCGCGGAGCGGTCCGGACCCGCCGTGACGGACGCGCGACCTTAGGAGGGCGTTCCTCGGCGAGGGGCGGAGGATCCGCGGGCGAGGTCGCAGGTCCTGACGAGGCGACCGGGTCCGCGGACGCTGCGCGATCCTGCGGGGAGCCGGCGGGTCGGGCCGGTGCCGGGGGAGTCCGCGGGGAGCTTCCCGAGGACCGGTCGCGTCGGCCCTCCGTCATCGGGAGGAGCACCGCCCGGGGAGGCTAAGACCCGCCTCGGTAGGCTCCGCGTGGGCCAGGGTGGTTGGGCATGGCGGCCGCTCGCAATCTCATGTTTGGCAGGATGGCCCGATACTACGACCTGCTCTACGCCGCCAAGGACTACGACGCCGAGGTCCGGCGGCTCGTCCAGCTGGCCCAACGGTTCGGTCGCTCCAAGGGCCGGTCGTGGTTGGACGTCGCGTGCGGGACCGGTCGGCATCTGGAACTCCTTCGCCGAAGCTACGCGGTCGTCGGGGTCGACCGCAGCCGGGAGATGCTCCGCCTCGCCCGCCGGCGGCTCCCCGGGGCCGCGCTCCGGCGAGGCGACATGCGCACGTTCCGCCTCGCCGACCGGTTCGATGTCGTCTCGTGCCTGTTCAGCGCGATCGGGCACCTCCGATCGTACCCGGAGGTACGGCAGGCGTTCTCCAACTTCGCAGGCCACCTCAAGCCCGGGGGTCTGGTGATCGTGGAGCCTTGGATCGACCCCACGACGTTCCGCCCGGGCCACATCCACCTGGTGAGCCACACCGGCCCCGAGGAGATCGTGGCCCGCATGGCGTTCTCCTCCCGTCGTGGGGACCGATCCCTGGTCCACTACCACTATCTCGTGGCCGAACGGGACCGAGGCATTCGGCATCTCGAGGAGGTCGACCGGGGTCTTCTCGTCTCCCGAGCGGACCTGCTCGGGGCGATGCGGTCGGCGGGACTTCGCCCCCGGTTCGTTGCCCAGGGACTGAGCGCCGGCCGGGGACTGCTGCTCGGCACCAAACCCCTCTAGCCCGCGGCTCGGCTCGACGCTCCGCCCCCGGATCCGTGGATCGTCGTCGAAGGTACTCCCGGCGTCGGGGCACGACGTTCGGTCCGGCTCGGCCACGCCGGTTCAGGTCGACCGGACGACGAACTCTCGGACCGCCGGCGCGTCGTCTCGGAACTCGCTGTCGAGGAACTCTCGAGCGGCCTCCTCGACCTCCTTTGGCGGGAGGATCGTGAAGGTGAACTCGCCGTAGACGTCGATCCGGGTCCTGGGGCCTTCGGGAGTGCAGACGTAGACGAACTTCGAGCCGGCCAGGACCCCCTCCAGCCACTCCGTGACGATGGGGATCGGCAGCAACCTCGAGAGGCGCAGGCGGTCCGGCGCCCACCGGCCCTGTAGCGGCCGCTCGGAACCGCAGAGGAACGTGACCTCCGAGACCTTCTCGAACGCCGGCCTCCGGGTCGTCGTGGGCGAGGCGTCGTGCGCCTCGCTGCTGAAGAGGTACTTCCACAGGAGCGCGATTGGCGCGTCGAACGTCCTCCCTTCGTCCGCCACGAAGACCATGCCCTCCACCGTCCGTGGGTCCTCCGAACGGACCCGGGCTGGATCTCTCGGCAGAGGACCGACGTCGCACCGCGGGGGAGCCGGGCGTCGAGGGCGGCAGAGCCCGCCTCCGACCGGACCTCGCGGCCTACCGGTCGATTAAGTCGGCCGGAGGCTACTCCCGTCGGGGCCGGACCAATGCGTAGCCGCCGTTTGGGCCCGAAAGGACCGCGCGTCTCGGCGCTGGGCCTCGGTTGCATGGGGATCTCGCAGTCCTACGGTCAGCCGGACCGGGACGGCGGGCTCGCCACCCTCCGACGCGCCCTCGAGCTGGGGATCACGTTCTTCGACACGGCGGACATCTACGGCGTCGGCACTAACGAGGAGCTGGTGGGCGAGGCGCTGCGCGCCCACCGGGAGGAGATCTTCCTCGCGACGAAGTGCGGCTTGGTGCCCGGAGCGCCGGGGGGGCCGATGCGGATCGACGGCACTCCCGCGCACGTCCGTGAGGCCTGCGAGGCGAGCCTCCGACGCCTGCAGGTCCGAACGATCGATCTGTACTACCTGCACCGCGTCGATCCCCGGACCCCGATCGAGGAGACCGTGCGGGCGATGGCGTCGCTGGTCCAGGAGGGCAAGGTCCGCCATCTCGGGCTCTCGGAGGTGAG
>JASHYB010000114.1 GCA_030043255.1 Thermoplasmata archaeon
TCGGCCAGGCCCCGGACCCATTCTCCGGTCGTGACGTCGACCGCCGAGTAACCGCCGGGACCGCTGGCACCGAGCTCGACGGAGGCGAGGAAGTTGTGGTCCGGCCCCGCGAGGATCGTCTCCTCGACGACCGTCCCGGGGGTGACGACCCGGGTCACCTCGCGTCGGACGAGGCCCTGGGCGTGACGGGCGTCCTCGACCTGATCGCAGAGGGCGACCTTGTAGCCCTTGCGCACGAGCCGCCCGAGGTAGGTCTCGACGGCGTGGTGCGGGACCCCGGCCATCGGGACCCTCTCCCCCCGGGCGTCGGCGCCGCGCGCGGTCAGGACCACGTCCAGTTCCCGCGCGAGGAGCCGCGCGTCCTCCCCGAACGTCTCGTAGAAGTCGCCGACGCGGAACAGGACGAGGTGGCCCGGATAGCGGCCCTTCACCCCCTCGTACTGCTCGAGGAGCGGCGTCGACGCGAGCGCCTCGGACACGGCCGGGCGCAGGCGAGAGCCGGCATATCAGGGTCGCCCGAGGGGACGGAACGCCCCGCCGGCGGGTCGGCGGGCCGGCGACGCTGAGGGGGAGATTTGAACTCCCGTGGCGTTGCCGCCACCAGCTTTCAAGGCTGGCGCCTTGCCGGGCTAGGCTACCTCAGCGCGGACCGAGAGCGTCCCCCCGGGGATTAAGCGCTACGGCGCGGAGGTCCGCGGAAGCCGGATGCAGGTGCCGGGAGATCCGCGACGGGACGGGCTGACCCGACGATTCGAACCCGGGTAGTCAGCTTGGAGGGCTGACATCCTACCACTAGATTACACCTGCGCGGACCCCGCGGACGCTCGGCGAGCGGCCTCGAAGGTTTAGGATTTTGCGGTGGGGGCGCGCGTCGACGCCGGCTGCAGGTCGACCAGCGCGACCTTCTCGAGCACCAGCCCTTCCCAGGCGGAGGCCGGCACCGTCGCCCGGTCCGCCGCGTCGATGCCGAGCCGCTCGAGGAGCGGTTCGGTCACCGGGCGCGGGTACGCCTCCGGGTCCGCGACGAAGCCGAAGCGCGGGAGCAGCTCGGCCGGCTCGAGCGGCCGCTCGACCACGACCACGAACCGCTGCGTCGCCGGGCCGACCCCGACCCTCGCGAGCGCCCTCGGGAGCTGGTCGTCCCCGGCGACGTAGAGCAGGAACTCCGCCGAGCGGTCCCGCAGGCGCGCCGCCCCGCGCGAACGGGAGCGGCCGAGGTGCGCCCAAGCGGAGAGCAGGTGCCGCTCTCCCGCCACCGCGTCCGCGTCGAGCACCGCCACGAGCGCGTCGGAGCCCTGGGCGATCTCGCGCAGGCGGCCGACCAGTTCCGTGGAGGTCGGCGCCGGCGGGCTGGCGCGACGGGCGCCGAGCGCTCGGAGCGGCCGTTCGTCCGGCGGAGGGAGAGGGGCCATGCGCTACTCGGCCAGGAACCGCAGGAACTCTTCCCGGGTCCGCGGCTGCAGCGTGTAGTTCTCGCGCTTCTCCCGGCCGATCGTCGAGGTCGGGCTGACCCCGTAGTCGTGCCCCGGGAGCACGACCAGCGCGTCGTCCAGACGGACGACGCGGCCGAGCAGGCTGTCGTACATCTTCGACGGGTCCCCGCCGGGCAGGTCGGTGCGGCCGCACTCGCCGACGAACAGCGTGTCGCCGGTGGCGACGTGTCCGTGGAACAGGTAGAGCACGCTGTCCTCGGTGTGCCCCGGGGTGAACTGCACCTCGACCCGCAGCCCGCCGCTCTCGATCACCGAGCCCTCGTCGACCTGCACGTCCGGGCGGAACGGCACGTTGCGGTGGGCGACGACCTTCGCGCCGGTCCGCTCGACGACCTCCGCGTTGCCGGCGATGTGGTCCTTGTGGCTGTGGGTGTTGAGCACGTAGCGGACCTTCGCCGAGCGGGCGTCGATCGCCTCCAGCAGCGGCTCGACCCCGTAGGACGGGTCGATCACCATCGCCTCGCCGCCCTCCCGCTCGGAGACGAGGTAGCTGAAGTTGAGGTACGGGCCGAGCCGGACCTGGTCGAGCAGCACGTCCGGCGGACCGAGCCCGGGTATTTGACGGAAGACTCGGCGGGACCGAGCTCACTCCGCGCGCAGGTCGCCTTCGGCCGCGCCGCGGCCGTTGACGGCGTCCAGGACCCGCCGGCCGTCGGCCGCCTCGGCGTACCAGAACGGCACGTAGATCAGCGAGAACGGGCCGAGGCGGACATCCTCAGCCGCCGGGGCGACCCGGCGGCTCTCGACCACGATCGCGCCGGCGTGCTGCTCGGTGTGGTCGACCCGCACCGTGTGGTAGCGCCGTACCGCCTCCAGGGCGAGCGGTGCTGCGCCGGCCTCCGGGAGCTGGGGAGCGAGGCGCTCGGCCGCCACCTCAGAGTCCGTGACCAGCTCCCGCGCCCCTTCCGCCCAGGTCTCGGCGCGACGGCTGGTCGCGTTGACGGCGACCAGGCGTCGCTGCACCGCCCCGGGTACGCCACCGGGGGTGACGGTGCGCACGCGGTAGGCCGCCACGTAGTGCGGGACGAGGCGCAGGGTGTAGCGGGCCGCGCCGAGCCCGGCGAGCACCTGCGCCTCGCGACGGTCGATCCGGGGCCGGATCGTGCGGGCGCCGGAGGAGGCGGGCGGGAACGGGCTCTCGAGCGGCTCCTCGCCCAGCAGCGTGCCGTCCAGCGAGCCGGGAACCAGCACGGACGGCAGCAGCAGCTCGCCGAGCGCCGGGCCGAGCGTCGACGGGTCGAGGACCTCGA
>JASHYB010000115.1 GCA_030043255.1 Thermoplasmata archaeon
TGGTGGACCAGGCGCCCGGGGTCGCTGATGTGCTCCTCGCCGATGACCAGGGTCGAGAGACCGGACTGGCGCAGGTGGTTCTTCAGGCTCGCCAGGTCGACGTTGAGCTGCGAGGGGTGGTCGACCATGTCGAGCAGGCTCGCGACCAGGGCGTGCAGGTAGGCGTTGCGCACCCCGAAGACCCGGTGGATCGGCAAGGAGTCGAACCGTCGTAGCTTCTCGTTCTCGAGGGCCAGCAGCAGCCCGCCGAGCCGCTCGAGCTCGGCCACCGAGCCGTCCACGTTCTCCCGCAGCATCGGGTTCGCCTCGAGCTCGAGCCGGAACGGCAGGAAGACGACCGGTACCGGCAAGGTCTCGGTCGTCTGGAGCTGGCGGGAAAGGAGCGGCAGGAGGGCGCTGCCGGTGCCGCCGCCGAGCCCGGCGAGCAGGAAGACGATCTCGAACGCCTGGAGCCGGCGGACGATCTCCTCCTGGCTCTCCTCCGCCGCCCTCAGGACCGCCGCACGGTCTCCGCCGCTGCCACGGCCCCGGAGCTCCCGCCGTCCGAGCAGGATCCGCTCGTCGACGCCGACCCGGCCGAGGTGCGTCGCGTCGGTGTTGATGGCGATCGACCGGGCCCCCGGCAGGCCCAGTGCACCGAGGTCCTCGACCGCTTCGCTGCCGGCCCCTCCGAGGCCGACGACGGCGATGGAGGGGGCGCCGGCGAGCTCGCGGAGGGCCTCCGCCCCGTGGTCGAGCATCGTCCGGCCAGCGCTACGGAGGAGGGGCGCCGTCCGCCGGCACCGGGTCCGCCTCGCGCCGGTGGAGCCGGGAGGGCGGCGTGATCTGGTCCAGACGGCTACGGATGTACTCGCGCACCGCCGAGCGGACCGCGTCGTCGACGCTGACCGAGTTCCCGTCGCGGACGAACTCCTCGAGGCGGTTGTTGTCCTGCCGCGACAGCTCGACAACGACCTTGCGGATGTGGTGGGGAGGCAGATGCAGGGCCACGTACTGCTCCAGACCCTCCCGAATGGTGTCGGAGATGGTCGCCGTACCCTTGCCGTCCTGGATCCGCTTCAGCTTCTCGAGCAGCTCCTCGGGAATGCGGACCGTGACCCGCTCGGACGTGTCGACCATGGATGTCAGACAAGATGGTACTTTTTGTCTGACGATTGACATATCCCTGCGCCGGTATATAGAGTGCGCGAAGGCGCGGTCCGAGTGCACCAGCCGGCCGACGCGTTTGCCTTCCACGGCGTACTCGGCCCAAGTGGGTCGACCGCTTCGGGCGGTCCGTTAAATAGGCCCGCCCGCCCTGAGCGCCCGACCAAGGGCGTGGGGTTCAGCGGAGGGTTACCGCCGATGCTTCACGGCCCGGAACGTTGAGGGGAGAGCGCGCGGTCCGGAGCGCTCGATGCCGATTCGCGGCTGCTCTGCGCGGTCCGTAGGCAGTCGATCCAAGCACGATGGCCGAGCCAGAGGTCCCCACGGAATCTCCCGTACGGCCGACGGCGCCGGTCGAAGGGGGCAGGGGCCGATGGCGTGCCGCGCTCCGCCGGTGGTACCCGCACGCTCCGCTCCTGGCGACCCTCGCACTCTGCGCGGCCTACGTGGCGTATTGGTTCTCTCTCGCGCTCGACCGTTACTACTCGCTGAACGCCGCGGTCTACGATCTCGGGATCGAGATGCAGGGCGGCTGGGTGTTCACGCAGAGCGGGGGATGGTCGAGCCCGCTCAACTACGTCGAGAGCGCCCTCTACACTCCGACACGCTTCCTCCTCTCCCCCGTCACCGCCACGGCGAACTACCCGGCCCTGCTCCTCCTGCAGACCGTCGCGCTGGCGAGCGGGGCGGTGGCGGTCTACGCGATCGCCCGCTTCCACATCGGCGGCCGGCTCGCCCCGGTGCTGTTCGCCGGGGCCTACCTCGTCTATCCGTCGCTGGCCGGGCTGAACTGGTTCGACTTCCACTGGGAGGCGCTGTTCGTTCCGCTGTTCCTGTTCGGCTACCTGTGCTTTTTGCACGCGCGCTACCGGACGGCGCTGCTCCTGTTCGCCGTCGGGGGCCTCACGACCTTTCCGTACATCGTCATGCCGGGGCTCTTCGGGGCGCTGGTGGGCCTGGAGGCGGTCTGGCCGCGTCTGGCGCAGCGGGGCCCGGTCGATCGTGTCCGCCTGCGCTTCGGCCTCCTGCTGGTCGTCGTGTCGGTCGCCTTCCTGCTCTACCAGGCCGCCAACCTCTCGTCGTTCGACGTCCACCAGTTCCTCGACTTGATCGCCTTCCGCACGACCACCCACTCCACCGGGGGCTACCCGCCGCTGGTGCTCTCGAACCGCGCGCTCGTGATGGCCATCGTGCTCGGGCCCGTGATCGCGCTGCCGATCTTCTCGCCGAAGTGGCTGGTGCTGCTCGCCCCGTACGCCTACCTCGTTCTGGGCTCGAACTACTGGGCCTACGACTTCCCGACCATCCTCCAGACGCAGTACGGGGCCCTCGTGATCCCGATCGTCTTTGCCGCCAGCCTGGAGGTGCTCGGACGGGCGTCGCGCCCGCCTGAGCCGCGGTCGGCGCCGGCCCCCACGGGCCGCCCGCTGCGACGGACCGTGAGCCGACTGTCCCGGCTGCCGTGGAAGCTGCCCGTCCGCATGACGCCGCGGCGAGCTCTCGGCGTTGCGGCGACGATCGCGGTGCTCGGGCTGCTGCTCGCGCTGGTCTTCCAGCCGTACGGCCCGCTGAACCAGGTCGGGCCGGAGTCGTTCCCCGTCGCCGCGACGCAGCACGCGAACCTGACGCTGTTCCACGAGCTCTCGACCCTGATCGGCCTGATCCCCCGCAGCAACCCGTACGTCCTGTTCCAGAACGACATGCCCGAGGCGCTCCCCCGGGTCCTCGACTACCTGCAGACCCCGCTCGTCTCCTCCGAGATCGATTGGCTGAACATCTCGGTCTGGGACGCCATCCACGACCAGTTCCCGCTCGAGCTGTTCAACGGGGAGGTCGTGCAGGCGCAGATCAGCTACCTGATCGACAACCCGCAGGGACCGCTCTTCTTCGCCTACGCCACCCCGGGGATCTCGATGTACTACTTCGTGCGCGCCGTCTACGAGTCCGGCCAGTACGGGGTGATGGGCGAGGCGTCGGGCATGCTGCTCCTGCAGCGTGGCTACCTCGGGCCGCTCGTCTACTACGTCCCGTACGAGGCGAACTTCTCCGCCCGCCAGCTCTGGAGCTGGAGTACCGGGGCCCCCTCCCTCTCCGCGCCGATCACGAGGTCGAACTTCACGAACGGACGACTGTGGTGGGGGCCCTACGCCACGCTGTCGCCGGGCGGCTACGAGGCGACGATCTGGCTGCGGAGCTCCGACATGTCAGCCTCCAACGTCCTGCCGGTGCGGATCACCGCCGAGGACGGTGCCGTCGCGCTGGCGAGCGCGAACATCAGCGGCACCGACTTCTCGGCGACGAACACCTGGCAGGCGTTCGAGATCCCGTTCTTCCTCAACGACACGATGGAAGACGTGCAGGTGGCGACCCAGAACGCCAGCTGGTCCGGCACGATCTCCGTCGACGCGGTGCAGCTCGGGCAGGTGAGCCCGGCGGTGAACCCGCTCGGCTGAGGCCGACCGGTCCCATATACGTCGGGCCGTTCGCCCCGGCGTTGATGGGAGGCCGGCCCCCCGGGCGCGTACGACGGCTGGCGCTGCTGGTCGGCTACGGGCTTCGCGCCGCCCGACGGGAGCCCCGCCCGATCGTCCGCGCGGCCGCCGACTCGCTGTTCCAGGCCACCACCTGGCTCCGCTGGCAGTTCGCCGGTCTCGGGGACGCGCGGACCCCCTACTTCCCCTCGCGCGAGGCGCTCCTGGAGGAGGCGACGCGTCAGGCGCCCCCGGACGGGCTCTGGATGGAGTTCGGCGTCTTCCGGGGCGAGAGCCTGAGGCTGCTGGCCTCCCGCACCCCGCGAGCGGTCTTCGGCTTCGACTCGTTCGAGGGACTGCCGGTCCGCTGGACCCCCCGGAACGCCCGTGGCACCTTCAGCACGGGCGGCCAGCTGCCGGAGGTCCCTGCGAACGCCGTGCTGGTCAAGGGGCTCTTCGCGGACAGCCTCCCGCCGTTCCTCGCCGAGCACCGGCCGATCGCCGTCGGCCTGCTGCACGTCGACGCGGACCTCTACGAGAGCGCGAGGTTCGTGCTGGAGCAGCTTGCCCCCGGCCTCGGTCCCGGGACCGTGATCGTCTTCGACGAGTTCGTCACGCTCGTGCCGGACGACGAGTACCGCGCCTTCCGCCACTATCTGGCACGTAGCGGGCGCAACTCGAGGGCGATCGGCTGCTCGCCCAGCGGCTCGGTCGCCGTGGTCCTGGGCGAGGCCCGCTAGGCCAGGCCCAGTCCGGCGAAGAAGGCGCTGTACTCGGCCAGGGCGCGCGGGGCGCGGTAGTGATCCGCCAGCTCGGGGTACAGTCCGCCGGATCGGCGGCGGTCATCGATCTCGACCGCCCTCCGGCACCCTTCCGCCCAGCGGGCGAGGTCGTGCACGGGCACGAGGTGCTCCCCTCCCCGCAGCACTTCGCGAAAGATGGGGATGTCCGAGGCGAGGAGCGGGGTGCCCGAGTTGACCGCTTCGATCAGCGGACGGCCGAAGCCCTCGTCGAGCGACGGATAGACCAGCAGGTCGGCCGCGTTGAAGTACAGCGGGTAGCGATCCAGCGGCACCTCCGGCACGGCGATGAGGGCGCCGGGGGGGAACGACGGGGCAATGCGCCGCGACTCGCCGATCCGCACCACCGCGAACCGGGGGCCGAGCTCCCGAGCGAGCCGCGGGAGCAGGTCCGTGTTCTTCCGGGGGATGTCCAGGCCGACGCTCAGGATGAGGTGACGGTCGGCCGGTAGCCCGAGCGACGCCCGGGCCTCCTGCCGGTCCCGGTAGCGGAACTCGTCGCCCGTCCAGTTGTGGATGGTCACCGCGGCGAGGTCCCGGTCGATGCCCATCAGGCGCTCGCGGGTGGTGTCGCTGATGGTCACCAAGCCCTTGAGCCGACGTGCCCACCTCAGCTCCCGGTTCATGAGGAACCGATAGCCGACCGGCGAGCGATTGACCGAGGGCGGGTCCAGGTGCCCGAGGTCGTGGACCACCCCGCTGAGGGTCGGGATCGTCCGCGCGAGGTGGAAGAAGTGCGGGGACGACAGGTGGGTCCACCGATAGCCCTGGGCCTCCCGGCGCCAGGGCGAGTTCAGGTAGAACGACGCGAGGACCGCCGCCCCGGCCGGATTGAAGCGGGAACCGACCACACGGTCGAAGCCGACCCCGGAGTCGCCGGGGCGGATCTTGAACATCACCAACCGGTCGAGCAGTCCGAGCGCGCGCAGCTCGGCGGCCATCATGCCGTGGCCGGAGGCCAGTGGGTGGCAGGCCACGAGCGCGGTGCCCGGGAAGCGGACCTTCGCAGCCATCGGCTCGCCCGACGGCCGGGTCCGTCGAAGGACCGGTCGTCTCTCGGCGGTGCGCGCTGCCGCGCAACCAATATAAGTCGCTCGCCGCGGACGACGGAACAGGAGCCAGCCCCCGGGCGGGCGACCCGGGACGGCCGCAAGGCCCGCGGTGCAGCCAACGTTAGCGACGACCGAGCCTGCGCCGGGCGCACCCCGGCCGACCGCCGGGGCGACGCCTCCCGCCGCGTCGGTGGCGGTGGTGAACGCCTACCGGACGTACACCGGTTCGACGCTCGCCGCGAAGGCGTACCTTCGAGCGTTCGGCGCGCTCGGACGCCCCGCGGAGTGGGTGCAGTGCGTGTCCTCCCGCACCGCGCAGGACTGGGACCGCTTCGGCACGGTGGTGCAGGGCACGACGCTCTTTCGCGCCGACCTGAACCTGGTGCTGAACGCCCTGTACGCGTTCCCGCGCAAGCTCGCCCGCTTCGCGGCCCAGCCGGTCTTCCTCACCGACCCGATCCTGCTCGGGGCGGCCGAACGGCTGCCGCGGTCGGTGGTGCTGGTCCACGACCTGAGGGAGTTCGGCCCTCACCGGAGGAGCTGGGCGGCCGAGCAGGTCTACCGCAGACTGTTCCGGCACCTCGACCGGGCCCACCGGATCGTCTGCGTCTCGAACGCGACCCGCGACCGCCTCGTCGAGCTCGCGCGGCCCTCGCCGCCGATCGACGTGGTCCACCACTGTGCGGAGGTGCGCGGGGATCCCTCGCGCCACCTCGCGGCCTCGCTGCGCCGCCGCAGCGAAGGGGCCGAGCTCCAGGTCCTGTACCTGGCCGCGGACCGGCCGTACAAGAACCTCGAGCTGTACTGCCGGCTGGCCCGGAGCTTCGCAGCCGGCGACGGTCCCCGCATCCGCTTCCGTCTCGTCTCGCATCTGCGCCCGGCGACCCGACGGCTGGTCGAGCGGCTCGCCGCGACGAACCTGGAGGTCGTGCCCGAGGTCGGTGACCTGGCCGCCCTGTACGATGCGACGGACGTCCTCGTGCACCCGTCCCGCGAGGAGGGCTACGGGCTGCCGTTGATCGAGGCGATGCAGTTCGGCATCCCGGTCCTCGCCGCCGACATCCCGGCCGTACGCGAGACGCTGGCCGGCTCGGGCACGCTGCTCCCGCCCGATGACCTCGACGCCTGGCGGGCGGCGCTCGTCTCGGTCAGCGACCCGGGCCGACTGGAGGTGGCCGCTCGGCGTTCCGCGCAGGCCGCGGCAGAGTACACGGCCGAACGCTTCCAGGAGCGGGTGGCGGGGCTCCTGCCGGCCTGGTTCGACTAGTGCGCCCGGGCCCGTTCACCGACGCGGTACCCGCCGCTCGCCCCGCCGGCCGAACGCGAGGGATCCCCTAGAGCCTCAGCCGGGACGAGTCGCCGACCAGCAGAGCGATCTCCCAGGAGATGGGGCCCTGGGCCCGGATGTCGGCGTAGCGTCCGATGAGCGAATCGCGGATGTGCAGCGGACCGGAGATCTGCGCCCCCTCCATCACGATGCTGCGACGGATCGTGCAGCCGTTCAGCTGGACCCCGTCCCCGACGGAGGTCCCGGGGCCGACCTCCGAGCCCCGACCGACGCGGGCCCCTCGCCCGATGACCACCGGGCCCTGCACCGAGGCCCCCGCCTCGACCACCGAATCGTCGCCGACCGCGACCGAGCCGCGCAGCACCGCCCCGGCCTCGACCCGGCCGGTCTGCGAGAACTCTTCGGGCAGGCGGCACTCCAGCACGAGGTCGTTGGCGTGGAGCAGGTCCTCGGGAGCGCCCGTGTCCTTCCACCAGCCGTGGACCCGCTCGACCAGGACCCGGTCCCCCCGCTCGACCAGCGCCCGGATCGCGTCGGTGATCTCGTACTCGCCGCGGACCGACGGGCGCAGGGTGGCGATGATCTCGTGGATCTTCGGGGAGAAGACGTAGACGCCGACGAGCGCCTGGTTGCTCTTCGGGTGCCTCGGCTTCTCCTCGATCGACAGGATCCGCGCGCCGGCCAGCTCCACGATCCCGTACTGCTGGGGGACGTTCACCGGGGTGATGCCGATCACCGCGTCGGCGCGTTCGCGCACGAAGAGGTCGACGAACGACTGCAGGCCGCGCTCGAGCAGGTTGTCCCCCAGGTACATCACGAACGGCTCCTCGCCGAGGAACGACCGTGCGCAGAGCACGGCGTGCGCCAGGCCCTTGGGGGGCCCCTGCTCGATGTAGGTGACCTTCAGCCCGAAGGCGCCCCCGTCGCCGACCGCCTCGCGGATCCCTTCGTGGATCGGCCCGAGCACGATCCCGGTCTCGGTGATCCCGGCGTGGGCGAGCTGCCGGAGGCCGTAGAACAGCATCGGCTCGTTCGCGATGGGGATCATGTGCTTGTTCCCGGTCGAGGTGAGCGGACGCAGCCGCGTGCCGTGGCCCCCGGCGAGAACGAGCCCGCGCATCGTGCGCGCGCCGACAGCCGGGAGCCCTTGAAAGGGTTCGCCGCCGCCTCGGCCCGACCGAGCCGGGCGGGAGCGCCCCGCAGCGACTTTAGCCGCGGAGGGCTCGGCGGGACTCCTCGCGATGCCTTCCGACGATCAGCTGCTGATCTCGACCGTCGTCATCGCCCATCGCCGGCCCGAGTTCCTCGTGGAGGCGCTGCGCAGCGTGATCGGCCAGGTGGCCGGCCCGTACTCCCAGGAGACGGTGCTGGTGAAGAACTTCGACGACCGGGAGGTCGACGAGCTCTGCCGCGCCGAGGGGATCCGCAACCTGCTCACCTCCGAGGAGTCGGCGACCGGCAAGATTGCGCTGGGACTCGAGGCGTGCCGGGGCGAGGTGGTCACCTTCCTCGACTACGACGACACCTTTGCGCCCGGCCGCCTGGCGGCTGTCGCGGCGGAGTTCCGCACCCATCCCCGGCTCGGCTTCTTCCGCAACGGCCTGCGCTTCGTGGACGAGCGGCTGCACACCGTGCCGTCGGAGGAGCTCGCCTTCTCCCTGCGCCTAGTCGACCGCCAGAGCCGCCGGCGCGTCGTAGCCGACGCCGCCAAAGCGCGGACCGACCCCCGGCTCGGCGGGATCCGGCCGGACTTCAACATCGGGTCGATGGCGGCGCGCCGGGAGGTCGTGGCGGGCTGCGTGCCGTACCTGGGGCGGGTACGGCTCACCTTCGATTCGCTCCTGTTCTACGCGGCCTGGGCCTCCGCGTTCGACCTCGCCTTCGACCCCCGGAAGCTGACCAACTACCGCCTGCATCGGGGCAACACGAGCGTCGTCGGCGCCCCGGGGGGCGGTCCGGTCCAGGAGCGCGTCGACTTCGCGCAGTGGCGGGCCGACGATCACCGGCTGATCCAGGAGTACGTCGCCTCCATCGGCCGGCCCGAGCTGCAGCGCGACCTG
>JASHYB010000116.1 GCA_030043255.1 Thermoplasmata archaeon
GCAGGCGGGTCTTCGTTCGGTTCGTCTCCATCTTTCCTTCCGACGGGGCGCTCCCCGTCGGGGGCAATTTCCGCCGGACCGGGTGATAAACCCCTGTGCCGCGGGCCCCGTCGCGCGCTTGGACCTCGTGCTAGAGGCTAGCACGAGCCGTTCAGAGGACGACGCGTCCGCCCCGCACCACGGTCCGCCCGTCGACCGCCAGTTCTCCGCCAGCGAGCGTGGCGTACCCGAGGAAATCGGACTTCGTCTTCCCTCCGAAGCCGGCGTTGCGGCCGACACCGACCGTGATCGCGCCGGCCACCGTTTCCTCGAGCAGCGGCGCGTCGCCGACGCTCGGGTTCAGCCCGACCTCCAGGAACGACGGCCGGTCCTTGCCCGCGCCGGCGGCCCGATAGGGCCGGAGGAACGCGGAACCCCCGCCCGCGAACTTCGTCTGCCGGAGCCGGCCGTCGCGGAAGCTCAGCCGGGCGCCGAGCACGTTGGCGTCGAAGGCGGTCGTGGTGGGGAGGTTCGCGACGAACGTGCCGTCGGCGGTCTCCTCGTCCACCGCCACGTAGACCGTTCCGTCCGGGACGTTGGTCATCGAGCCGAACGGGGTCTTCAGCATCTCGGCGGTCACTTCGCCGAGGGTGACGTTCACCGGCCGCCGGGCGAGTCCGAGCGTAAGATCGGTGCCGTTGCGATGGCGGATCCGCGCCGTCCGCCCCCGCTCCAGGACCTGTTGCAGGCGTGCGGCCACGCGGCGGAAGCGGGCCGGGTCCTCCAGCGAGGCGGCGAGGACCTGACGACGCCAGCGGGCGAGGGGCACGCCGAAGAGCCGAGCGTTCCGCTCCGTGACCCGGGCGATGGTCATCCGGGCCCCGCGCAGGCCGGACTTGGAGGCGGCCTTGTACCACTTGTCGTTGTAGGCGAAGATCCGCTCCTGCACCGCCTCGGGCAGCGCGCGCCGGCGCGCGATGTCCTCCGGCCCCCAGAAGAAGACGTAGGCGTCCGCGCCTCCGAGCGCGCTCCACTCGTGGTCCCCCGGGGCGCCGAGCGCCGCCCCCCGGCCCTCCTCGACGGCGCTCCAGAACGCCCCTTCGTCCTCGTAGAGCACGAGGGGTCGCCCTCCGAGCCGACGCGCCTCCCGGACCATCCCGGCGGCCCACGGCAGCGAGCTCGGGTAGGTCTCGATCAGGACGTCGTCCTTCGCGCGGAGGTGCAGGCAGTTGCGGAGGACGTTGCGCGCCAGGCCGTCGGCCTCCGAGGGGCTCGGGAACGCCATGGCGACCCGACCGCGCCGGCGCCTAAGGCGATTGGGGGCCGCCCGAGGGAGCGTCGCCGAGGCCGGGGATCCGGAAGCGCGCCGTGCGCGCGAGCGCCCGGGAGCTCTCGTAGCCCGCGTCAGCGTGGCGGGCGACGCCGAGGCCGGGGTCGTTGTGCAGGACCCGGCCGATCCGGCGGTCCGCCTCGGGGGTCCCGTCGGCGACCACGACCAGCCCGGCGTGCAGGGAGTTGCCGATGCCGGTCCCTCCGCCGTGGTGGAACGAGACCCAGGTCGCCCCGCCCGCGACGCTCAGCAGCGCGTTGAGCACCGGCCAGTCGGCGATGGCGTCCGAGCCGTCGCGCATCGCTTCCGTCTCCCGGTAGGGGCTCGCCACGCTGCCGGTGTCGTGGTGGTCCCGCCCGATGGCGATGGGGGCGGTCAGCTCGCCGTCGTGGACCAGCGCGTTGACGAGATGGCCGAACCGCTCCCGCTCGCCGTAGCCCATGTAGCAGATCCTCGCGGGAAGCCCCTGGAACCGGACCCGCTCGCCGGCGAGGCGGATCCAGCGGAGCAGGTGCTCGTTCTCGGAGAACTCGGAGGCGAGGGCCCGGTCGATGCGTCGGATGTCCTCCGGCTCGCCGCTCAACGCCAGCCAGCGGAACGGACCGCTCCCCACGGCGAAGAGCGGCCGGATGTACTTCGGCACGTACCCGGGGATGGCGAAGGCGTCGGCGACGCCCGCGTCCCGGGCCCGGGCGCGGAAGCTGTTGCCGTAGTCGAACGCCTTCGCCCCCCGGCGCTGGAGCTCGAGGATGGCACGGGCCTCGGTGGCGAGCGAAGCGTTGACCCGGGCGAGATACCCGGGGAGGTCGCGGGCCCGTGCCTCGGCCGCCTGCTCCACCGTCAGCCCCTGCGGCAGGTAGCCGACCCGCAGGTCGTGCGCGGCGGTCTGGTCGCTGACGACGTCCGGGACGATCCCGCGCTGCACGATCTCCGGATAGACGTCCGCCGCGTTGGCGCGGAGGCCGATCGACACGGCCCGGCGCTCGCGCGCCGCCGCCTGGACGAGCGCGAGCGCCTCGTCCAGCGAGCCGGCGAGCCGGTCCAGGTAGCGCAGGCCGAGCCGGCGCTCGAGCGCCCGGGGGTCGACGTCGACCAGGAGCGCCGCGCCCCCCAGCATCGTGACCGCGAGCGGCTGGGCCCCGCCCATCTCGCCCAGCCCGCTGGAGAGCATCCAGCGTCCGGCGAGGTCGGGGCTCCCGAACTCGATGCGGGCGAGGGCCGCGAGCGTCTCGTAGGTCCCCTGGAGCACCCCCTGCGTGCCGATGTAGATCCAGCTGCCCGCGGTCATCTGGCCGTACATCGTCAGCCCGCGGGCCTCGAGGTCCCAGAACTCGTCGTCCGTCGCCCAGTGCGGCACCACGACGGCGTTGGAGATCAGCACCCGCGGTGCCTCCTCGTGGGTCGGGAAGACCCCCACCGGTTTGCCGGACTGCACGAGCAGCGTCTCGTCGTTCCGCAACGTCCGCAGCGTCTCGACGATCCGGTCGAACGACGCCCAGTCGCGGGCGGCCTTGCCGCGCCCGCCGTAGACGATCAGATGCTCCGGGTCCCGGGCCACCTCCGGGTCCAGGTTGTTCATCAGCAGGCGGAGCGCCGCCTCCTGCCCCCATCCCGCGCAGGAGCGCTCGACACCCCGAGGGCTCCGGACGGTGCGCGGACCTCCGACCGTCTGCAGCACGGCCGGTCGAGCCGTCACGAGAATGTAAGGGTGCGCGACACCGGGGGGCTCACGGGGTCGACTGGGCCGGGGTCGAGACCGCGGGCTTCGGCTTACGGCCGGCCGCCTTCGCGGCGAGTCCGAAGACGAGGCCCCCCACGATCGCGCCGAGCGCGAGGTAGAGCAGGCTCGACAACACGTCGGACAGCGCGAGCCGGCCGAACTGCTGCAGGAGGAAGACGAGCACGAGCCCGAGCACCGCCCCGGAACTCGCGGCGTTGGAAGCGGCGCTCACGACCCGCCTCCCCCCGTGCTGGGTGGGGGCGCCTCCGGGGCCGGAACGCTGGACGATGTCGTCGCCCCTGAGGTCCCGGAGCTGCCGCCGGGGGTCGCTGGGGGCGATCCGGCAGGAGGACCCGTCGGCGGTCGAGCGCCACGCCGCGCCTCGCGGATCGCCGCGATCCCCCAGTAGAGCTCGGCGATGGCGAGCACGAGGAGCACGACGACCGCACCGGACTCGAGGAGGTACGGCGCCTTCGCGAACACGAAGAAGGTCTGGCTCCAGGCGACGGAGCCGTTGGCGTACAGCAGGCTCGCCGTGAACTGGAAAACTCCCTCAAGCGCGTCGTAGAGAGGACC
>JASHYB010000117.1 GCA_030043255.1 Thermoplasmata archaeon
CGCTCGTCCGGGATCGTCTACCGGAGCGTGCCGCCCGGCTGGGCACCCTCGTCGCGCCTCGCCTCGCCGGCCTGCCGGCCGGGAAGGTGCGCGAGGTCCGGGGCCAGGGCCTCATGTGGGGGGTCGAGATGAGGGAGCGTGCGGCCCCGGTGCTCGAGGCGCTCGAGAGGCGAGGGTACCTCGCGATCCCCGCAGGATCGACGGTGGTGCGGCTCCTGCCACCGCTCCTGATCCCCGACGACGACTGGATCGGCGGGCTCTCCGCGCTGGCCGAGGTGGTCGCCGATGGATGACGGGGCCGTCCTCGAGCGGTTGCTCGCCCGCTACAGCCCGTCCGGCGACGAGCGCGCGGCGGTCACCGAGTTCTGCCGCGTCGCCCGCGGCCTCGGCTACCGGGCGCGGAGGGACCGCGTCGGCAACGGGGTCGCCGAGGTCGGCCGGGGGCGTCCGGTCGTGCTGTTCCTGGGCCATATCGACACGGTCGCGGGCTCGCGCCCCGTCGTGAGGCGACAGGGCCGGATCGAGGGACGCGGGGCGGTCGACGCGAAGGGGGCGCTCGCCGCGGCCCTGCTCGCCGGCCGGGGCTTTGGCGGGCCCGGGACGTTCCGCGTCCTCGCGGCGGTCGGCGAGGAGACCGACAGCCGGGGGGCGCGGTACGTCGCCCGGGGCCCGCGACCGGACGCGGTCATCGCCGGCGAGCCGAGCGGCTGGGACGGTGTCACGATCGGCTACAAGGGGGACCTCCGTCTCGAGGCGACCTTCCGTCGGCCCCGCACCCACTGGTCGTCACCGTTCCCGACCGCGACCGACCTCGCCGTCGCCTGGGCCGCCCGGGTGCAGGCGCTCGGGACGACGGTCCCCGAGCCGAGCCCGTTCCGCCGACTCACGTCGAAGGTCGTCGGGTTCGCGAGCGATCCCGGGGCCGACCCCGAGCTGGCCCGGGTGACGGTTGACCTGCGGCTGCCACCCGGTCTCAGCACCCGCGAACTGCTCGGGCGCCTCCCGGACGGCGAGCGCGGCCCCCGGGTCCGCCTCCTCGCGCGCATCGAGGCCACGGAGGCGCCCCGGACCGAGCCGGTCGTCGCCGCGCTGGTCGCCGCCGTCCGCGAGGCGGGCGGGACACCGACGCTCTGGCGACGCGGGGGAACCTCGGACCTCAATCTCGTCGCCCGGGCCTGGGGGCTGGGCGGGGCGGCCTACGGTCCCGGGGACTCCCGACTGGACCACACGGCGCGGGAGGCCCTGAGCGTCGCGGAGCTGCGTCGGGCGGCCCGGGTCCTCCGAGGGGCTCTGGAACGGCTCGTCGCCTCCCCCAACGGCCACGTGCCGTCCGGATCGCCCGCTACAGCAGGTGCGTGAACCGGAACAGCGCGACCAGCGCGAAGCCGAGCGCCGCCCCCGAGACGGGACCGACCGCCCAGCCGGCGAGGACGCTGCGGACCGTGCCGCGGATCACCGCGCCACCCGGGCGCGAAAGGCCGGCGCCGATCATGGCGCCCACGAGCGCCTGGTTCATCGACGTGAAGTAGCCGAAGGAGACGGAGACGAGGATCACCGCGGACTGCGCGAGCTGCGAGCCGGCCGCGCTGCGGGGGTCGAGCTTGACGACGTCAAACGCCACGCGCTGGAGCAGGGGCCGGCCCCAGGTGAGGACCCCCAGGACCATCCCCACGCCGCCGACGAGCCCGGCCACAAGGAGCCCGAAGAGGCCGGTCATGACGAACGCCCCCGAGGCGTTGGCCACGTCGTTCGCGCCCATGGCGAAGGAGGCCGCCGAGCCGATCGCGACCAAGGCGAAGGCGACCGGACCGGTCATCGGCGTCCCCCGAGGACGATCTCCCCCGCGGCCCGCCCAGCGGTCGAGCGCTCGCGTGAAGAGGAAGCCCAGCGCGCACGCCGCGAACGGCGCGCTGGCCCAGACGAAGAGGAGCACCTCGATCGTCGCCCAGCGGATCCCCACTCCGGCACCGATCCCGGCGCCGACCGCGGAGAAGACGAGGATCTGGATGGTCGACGTGGGGATCCGCACGAAGTTGTAGGCGGCGGTGAGGCAGAACGCCGACAGGATGATCGCGACCGCCAGCGGCACCGCGACGGTCGCCTCGGCGAGGATGCCGTGGCCGACCGTCGCCTCCACCGCGCCGCTCGCGAAGATCGCCCCGACGAGCACGAACGGGGCCATCACCAGCAGCGCCGGCACGAGGCGGATCGCCCCGGCGGCGTACGGCATGCCCATGCAGGCGCCGGTGTAGTGCGCCCCCAGCGAGTAGGCGAAGCCGAAGGCGGCCGCGATCAGCACGATCACGAGGAGGAGCATATCGACCGACTCGCCGCACTCCGACCGCAGGCACGGCGGGAAAAAGCGCTCGCGGCGACCGGTGGCGCGGGAGCCGCGGTCCGGGGACGGATCGGCCTCGGGCAGCCGTTGCAGGTCGGGCCCGCCGGACCGGGGCCTCCGGTCAGGCCCGACCGCCGGGGTGCGCGGTGCGCAGGTGGGAGCTAAGCTCCTCGCTCGAGGCGAACCGACGACCGCAGAGGCCGCAGGGTCGTGAGTCCGCCACGGTGTGGGCGGTCAGGCGGTGCTGCTGGAGCAGGGCGATGTCCGGGAACACGGCGCCGCAGCGCTCGCAGCGAAAGCCTACGCCCTCGGCCCCGGGATACGCGGGACGCACGGCGCCCTCCCCGGCGACCCCAGCGCGAGCGGCCTTTTAGGCTCGGAGCCGCGCGCCGTTCCCGCACCTCGGGCGGAGCTTATCGGCGGACCCGCCTATCGCGCGGGGAGCGCGGTCCGCTCCCGGATCGAGGCGCCGCCGCGGTGGGGGAAACAATGGCCTACTTCGTCGTGAACTCCTATCACGGCCCCGCGTGGGACTCGGCACGGCCCATGCGCGAACAGCGGCTCTGGCCGGAGCACGCCGCGTTCATGAACGCGCTGCCTCCCGGCTTCGTCGTGCTTGGTGGCCCCGTCGGCGGCGGGACCCGGGCGATGCTCATCGTCCGCTCCGAGAGCGAGTCGGAGGTGCGGGCCCGCCTCGATCCGGACCCGTGGGTGCGCTCCGGGCATCTGGTCGAGGTCGTCGAGCCCTGGGAGATCCTGCTCGGCGAGCCCTGAGGCCCGCCAGCGGCCCGATGCCCGCCGCGCACGGTGAGGTCCCCCGTGCCAAGGGGCCCTTCCGCGGGGGATAACGCCCGGCGGCGAGGGAGCGGCCTTGACCTCGCTCGATAGCCCATATATGCTCCCGACGGGCTTCTTCCGGCGAGCCGACGGGGGGTGGCGCCGGTGGCTCCCTTGTCCTTGTGTATCAACACGCAGACTCCGCTCGTCCAGTTCCTCGATCCGCCCGCCGCGTCGATCGGGAAGGCTGGCGCGACGGAGCTCTCCGCCCTGCGCGAGGGGGTCGACTACCGGTACTCCCCCGGCGGGGTCACCCGGATGGTCTACCCGCTCGTCCGCCGTCTGTTGGGCAGGGGCGTGCTGACCGAGGCGCACTGGGTCGCGCTGAACCCTCACGCGCCGCCGACCGTCCGGATCGACGGCCTGACCTTGCACAACGTCACGCTCGAGCCAAGCCGCATGGACGGTTACGGGAAGGTCAAGGAGGCGATCTGGGGGCGGGTCCACGACCTCGACGCGGCCGACCGCCACGACGACCTGTTCTGGACCGAGGCGTTCTCCGAGTACGCCTACTACAACCGGAGCACCGCGGAGCTGATCCGCGAGCTGGACGCCCGCTACGACTTCGACGCGTTCTACGTCCACGACTTCCAGCAGATGCCGGTGGGGCAGATGCTCGATACGCTCAAGCCGAAGATCCTGCGCTGGCACATCCCGTTCGACGCGTCCGCGATCCCGGAGGGGTGGCGCTCGGTGCTGACCGGCTACCTCGACAGCTACGATGCCGTCGTCGTCAGCTCGGCGAACTACGCCCGGTCGCTCGAGCGGCTGGGCTCGAAGGCCAAGGTGGTCCGGCTCTA
>JASHYB010000118.1 GCA_030043255.1 Thermoplasmata archaeon
CGGGATCCGCGTCTGGTCGAAGGCGTACGTCGACCGGCAGTTCGTCATTCCCGCCTTCGAACAGGCGCGGGTCCGCAAGACGGCCAACCTGAACCACGCGCTCCGTCGCACCTGCGGACGGACGGCGTGGGCCCATGGCGTGCCGATCGAGAAGATCAGCTACATGCTAGGCCACGAGGACACGAGGACCACGCGCCGGTACCTCGCACTGAACCTCGAGGACGTGCGGTCGGTCATCTCGGTTCTCAACGAGGTCTTCCCGGCGGCCGTGGGGGCGTGAGCCGGAATGAGGCGAAAAGGTACAAATCCCCTATCGGAGAGGTTCGAATCCGCTCGGGGCTACCGCTCAGTCCGCGTCCCGAATTCTATTCGGAGCTCGGTACATATCGGTCCGAGACTCCCGGCACTGCTCGCCTTCTGAGGAGATGCGCCTCTACGTTCGAGGGGGTGCGCACGCATGGCCACGAGGGGTTGGGTCTGGAACGCCGTGAACCGCTGGTCCGACGAAGTCTACCCGGGATGGAGAGAGGTCACGCGACTCTACTGGGCAACCGCGCTGGCCGGGGAGGTCGGCGAATTCTGCAATCTCGTAAAGAAACTCGAGGAGGGGGGACCTCGCGGGCGCGGCATCACTCAAGACGATCTTCTCGACGAGCTAGCAGATGTCTACATCTACCTTCAGAAGACGGTCGTGAGTCTCGGGGGAAGTCAGCCGGCGTTCGCCGCGGCCGTCCTTCGCAAGCTCGATCGGGTCCGCGGTCGCGAGCGGGCTTCGTCGGGCTGAAGTCTCGAAGCCCCGTTCGTTCGCGAGCGTGCCCCATTCCCCGATAGAGGGGCGGGAGCAACGAAAGGGAAGATGATCGGCGCGTCATCGAAACAATTTAATTCATGACGAGGCTCCTACCCTTGGATGACCGCCGCTTCGGACCCGATGACCAGCGTTCCGGTACATGCTTCGACGCTCCGACTTCTTCAGGAGTTCAAGACCGGAGCCCAAAACTGGGACCGATTCTTAGTCGAACTCGTAGAACGCGAGATGGATCGAGAAGACGTGAAGTATGCGGGCCGACTGCTCAGGGCCTACCATCGCGAGAAGCGAAGGGAGGAGCCTCGGCGGCGAGCCCCCGCCCGACGTCTCGGCGACCGGGCGAGGTAAGTGGTGCCGGTTGTCTTTCTGGGAAACTCGCGTGCGCAGCTAGAGTCTCTCCCGCCATCGATACGGGAAGCGTTTCGACGGGCCGTTCGAGAACTCGAGCGTACCCCTCAACGCCCGCCTCAACTTCCGGAGATTGGGCTCACGACCAAGTCCCTCAACGCTCCCTTTCCGCTGTTCTGCATGGCCGTACACCCCGGCGAAGGGGACCCCGGTTATCGCGGCGTCTACAGCATCGAAGGCGCCACGGTACTCCTCGTCCGGTTCGTGCGTCGGGACGCCGCCACGTACAAGGGACTGCGAAGGATCCGCGGTCTCTTGGACGGGCACGTCGCCTCCGCCAGAGGCGACCGATGACTCTCAGGACTCGCGCGGAGAGCTCGACCCGAACCCCGCTCCCCCAGAACGTCCGCGAGCGGTTCGAGTCCGCTCGGGGCTAGGGTCGTTCAGCCGAGAGGCATGAGGCAGGGCGCAGTACCGTGCGCTGGGCCTCTCGCCCCCGAGACGAGTCCCGAAGCTGAGACCGAAACTCCGATGGTCGGGGCACAAGAGCCGCGCAAAGGGTTTTCACAATTGCCGGTCTATAGCAGGCGATGACCCCCGCAGATCCGCAAACTACCATTACGATTCGCCAGAGCACGCGAAGGCTGCTCGAATCGGTCAAACCAACCGGTCAAACGTACGACGAGCTACTTCGCGATCTCGTCGGTGAACACTACCCCCCGGAGCTGACCGAGGAGCTCCAGCGGCGGATGAGCGCGAAACCGCGGGGCCGAATGGACAGCGAGGTTTACGCCGGTCCTAGGCGGTGAGCTTGTACCGCGTCGGGTATGAGCCCGAGGCAGACGACGAGTACTGGAAGCTCTCCCCACCCCTCCAACGCGAGCTACGACTTCGTCTGAGTTATCTTAAGGCCGGACCGTTCCGCTCGTACCCGGGACTGCAAGTAAAGGAGGTCGCTGGCGTACCGGGCGCCTGGCGGTTCCACCTCCGGGGACACCGGGTGTTCTACCGGGTCGACGGTTCGGTAATCTGGGTCGTTATGGTCTGGAAGGATCGACCGAGTGCGTACTCGTCCTCGACCCTCCGGGAGCTGCGGCGGAGGATGAGGTAGCTCGGAGGGCCCGGGTCACCGGCTCCATAGTGGCGTAGCCATCCTGGCAGCAACAGCAAGCGAATCCGCTCGGGGCCATTCCGGAGAGGATTGCATCCAGCCGCAGGCATCGATCCGGGACGACGAGCCGGAGGGGGTGCGTTTCGTCGATCGGCTCTTCCCGAAGCGGGTCCTCCAAACGTAAGATATATTACGATAGGGGTTCGTCCCGTTCCCGATGTCGAACGTCGTCGGGCCCGACGGGCTCTCGGGGTGCTTCCGATGCTTCTTCGTTTGGCGGCCCCGGACGCTCGACCCTACCCGGTGCCCCCGGTGTAAGTCACCGCTCTGGGACGTCCCGAAGTTCGAGAAGGTACGTCGCCGGGGCGGGCTCGGGATCGCGGAGGTGCTCGGATCGAAGCGGTCGGAGGTCCTTCAACTCATCGGGAAGAACCGGGCCCGGAACCCCCGGGTCTTCGGTTCGGTCGGCCGGGGAACGGCGACCTCGAAGAGCGACCTCGACCTCCTCGTCGACTTCGAGGACGGGGCCTCGGCGTTCGACCAGGTCGGGCTCATCCAGGACCTCGAGGACCTCCTCGGTCGGGAAGTCGAGGTCACCGAGCCGGCGGGTCTTCACTGGATCATCCGGCCCCAGGCCCTCTTCGAGGCGACACCTCTCTGACCGTGACGGAGGACCGGCGGGGGGATGCGCTGCGGCTCGCCGATATGCTCGCGGCGGCCGAGCGGCTCGCGAAGACCCTCGCCGAGGGCAAGGAGCGCTTCCTCTCCGACCCGAACGCGCTCGACGCTACGATTCGCCGGCTCGAGGTTCTCGGCGAGGCCGCCGGGAAGGTTTCGGAGACGACCCGGGGTCGCTACCCCGCTGTCCCGTGGAGGAAGATGCGTGGGTTCGCCTCCCTCGCGAAGCACGAGTACTGGAAGGTAGCGCCGGGCCGGGTCTGGGAATCCGTCGAGGCGCTCGCGGAGATTCGGCCCTATCTCGCCCGGGCGCGGGCCGACCTTTCGAGCAGAACCGTCCGTCGCCAGTGACTGGATGCGCTCGTCACGATTCAATCCCGCCGCTGGCATCGACCCGAGGCGACGAAAGCCCCGAAACCGCTCGGGGTCGTTCAGGCCGGGGTGATCGACCGGATCACATTCGCCCCCGCCCGGCACTGGTTCGACCTCCACGCCGAGCGGCCGGGCGACCGTAACCTCCAAGGCGGGGATTCCAGCCCCCAGGCCCGGGAAGCGGTTCGAATCCGCTCGGCGCAGGGTTCCTCCGTTCTCAGCAGCTGGTCTCGGGCGACTCGGCTCCGGTCGCTCGTTCTTGGAGGTACGCTGCGTCGAGGACGCCCTCCGACCGGCGCAGGTCGTCACCGTCGAGGCCGAGCGGCTTCACCGCGTGCGGGTACCCGAGGGGCCCAGCCGAGCGGCGATGACCGCCTCAGGTCGGGTCTCCTTCGAAGTCTGTGGCAGTCGGGCCAGCGGCCCACGGCGAGCTTCTATCAGCCCGCAAAGGCGACCAGATAGCCGATGTACGGCGTCGCCGCGACCGTGCACCCTCTTCCGGCATCGGCGTTGCCGAAGTGGAAGTTCATCACCGGCGACGTACCGTTGCGGTTGACGAGATAGCCCACGACCAGGTTCCGGTAGGTAACCGGGGCCTCCTTGATGATCTCCTTGCCGTCGACGGCCAGGGTTCCGTGGAACCCGCAAACGGTCGAGGCGAGCGTCATGTTGTCGAAGGCGACGAGAAACAGGAGGTCGTCGTTCGGCGAGCCCTTCAGGGAGATCTTCATGTCCTTCGAAACGCCGGAATGCGAGGCGCTGACGTCCGCCACCACGCCGTTCGCCACGTCCACGGTCCCAAGGACCAACCTGACCGGGACCGAGACGTTCACCCAGACGCGGCCCCAGGCCATGGGCTTGGCGTCGACAGATTCGTACAGCCACAGGCTGTGGTGGATCGCGTAGTCCACCGAGTCCGCTACGAGCGTGAAGTTGTTGCTCCCGTTCTCCGTGTCGGAGGTCCAATCCCCGACCGTGAGGCTCTCCGGGGCGGTGTTGTTGACCCCGACGAACAGAAAGAGGGTGGAGCCGGCGGTCGCGTTGACATCGTTGTCGTTGCACACGCTCACGTTCAGGCTTGAGACACTGGGGGCCGGCGGACAGAACGCCTCGGTGGTCGTGCCGGCGACGACCGACGGGGGATCGCCCCGCTCCGGGGACCCTGCGGTCGAAGGGTGATCGGCTCCTGCCGACTCTCCGAGGCTGGCCAGCAGGAGCAGCGCCGCGGCCAGCGCCACGCCCACGGCCGCTCTCACGTCCCGATCCCCGACGTGCCGACGGCGACGCGTAGGTTGCCAACCCTGCTCGGGCGCATGAGTTCGGCCGTTTGCGAGTACGGGGCCCCCTACGGGGACAGGGGCCAGCGGTACATGTCCCTGACGTGGAGGGGATGGGTTCGGCTAGCCAGCCGAGCCTGGCACTCGGGCGATTCCGCCAGCCTGCCGCGGGGTTCGAGTCTGTCGTCACACCTCCCCCGATCGAATCCCCGCCGTACCGGACCCGATTCGAGGCCGGAATCCGATCCGAAGGCCGGGATCTGCCGTAGGAAGCTTCGGACCCAACGCGGCCAGTCCCCTCTCCGTCCCGGGGCCAGGCACCACCCTGTCGGGGCCCCTCAGGGAGTCGGTGGGGCGACGGGCCCCGCCGGAGGCAGGCCCAGCGTCCGGAAGGGTCGAACGGCCAGGAACAGCAGCCCCGCCGCGGCCCAGCCGACCCCGGCGATGAGGTACGTCTCGCGGACCCCGACGCCCGCGACCAGTACGCCCCCCAGGATCTGGGCGGCGGGGACCACCGCCAGGCTGGCCAGCGAGTCGATCCCGAAGTACCGACCCTGCATCTCGGCGGGGACGACGCGCTGGGTGAACGTCAGCCAGACGTTCCCGGCGAAGGCGATGATCGCCCCCATCAGGAACATCGCCACGAGGGCCACCGGCAGCGACGG
>JASHYB010000119.1 GCA_030043255.1 Thermoplasmata archaeon
CCCCCGGCGGGTTCACCGTCAACGGTGAGCCGGTCGGGATCCCGGTGACCTTCGGCGCCACGCTCTACACGGTGACCTTCAGCGAGACGGGTCTACCGTCCGGGACCACCTGGTACGTCAACCTCACCGGCGGCGCGAGCCTGTCCTCCAGCTCCAGCACCATCGTCACGGAGCTGGTCAACGGGACCTACAGCTACAGCGTCGGCAGCGCGAACCTGCACTACGCCGCGCCCGCGGGCAGCTTCACGGTCAACGGGGCGTCGACCCCGGTGGCGGTGAGCTTCCACGTCGTCGACTACACGGTGACGTTCAGCGAGACCGGGCTGAGCCGCGCGGCGCTCGCCAAGGGCTGGCCGGTGGAGCTCGGCGGGACGCTGAAGTGGACGCTGACGAGCAGCGACGTCTTCGAGGAGAACAACTCGAGCTACACCTACCTCATCTTCGGGCCGAGCGGCTGGGTCGTCGGGGGGGTCTCCCCGACGGGCACGGTCGTGGTCAACGGCGCCTCCGTGACGGTGAGCTTCACCTTCGCGAAGGGCAAGACCGCGACGCTGAGCTTCGCCGAGAAGGACCTCGCCAAGGGCCAGAGCTGGTGCGTCGAGATCCAGGGCCTCGAGAGCTGCACGACGAAGACGAGCCAGAAGTACGTCAACCTGACGCCGGGCGAGTACGGCTACGCGATCGTCTCGCCGACCAGCGGCCAGTCGATCAGCGCCAAGATCGGCACGACCTCGATCGCGACCTCGGGCGTGCTGGACGTGCTGAAGAGCGAGACGGTCTCGGTGACGTTCGTCTACGGCTACGCCGTGACCTTCACGGAGTCCGGCCTCGCCACCGGTACCTGGTCGATCACGATCTCCGGGGTCACGAAGTCCGCCGCCGCCGGCTCGGCCATCGTCTTCGAGCTCGGGAACGGTAGCTACCCGTACAAGATCGGGGCCGTCGCCGGCTACACCAGCTCGGGCACGCCGAAGCCGGTGAAGGTCGTCGGCGCGCCGGCCTCCGTGGCCGTGACGTTCAAGGCGAAGGAGCCGCTGCCCGCCGCGAGCCCGGCGTTGGTCGTGGGGTCCGCGGCCGACCGTCTCCCGTTGGCCGGCTACACGCTCGTCCTGGTCGTCCTGCTGACGGCCGGGCTCGGCTGGCTCGGGGCAGCCTGGCTGCTCCGGCGGCGGGGGAGCTCCGCGTAGGTCGCCCGGGCGGAGACCCTTCCCGGTCCCTCGGCCCGGGAAGGGGGTCGGCCGAGCCGCGCGCCCGACGCCCGCCGGACGGAGGCGTGGCGGACCGTTGCGGTCTCGGTTGGTCCACGAGGGTCTGTCGTAACGTGAGCCGGTTCGCGGGGGAATACTAGGCTTAACGGCGCCGACGAATTCGCGCGTCGGAGGCCGGTTCAGGGAACCAGCTAACAAAATCACCAGAGGTTTATGTAGGCGAAACTCCTGCCGCCGCGCATGGCCGGGAGTCGCCGTCGGAGCTGGGGGATCGCCGTACTTGTCGCCTTCGTGATGGTGCTATCGACCTCGTTCGCCGTGGTCTCGGGCGCCGTCGCCGTGGGAGAGTCGTCGCTCTCCTCGCTGGGGTCGGTGGGTGCCCCGGCGTCCTCGACGGTGGTCACGACGCCCACGGCCTCGAGCGCGACCGAGACCACGGCCGCGGCCGCGGAACTCTCCGCGATCGCGGCGAACACGGCGCACTTCGATAGCATCGCTCAGGCGGCCGAAGCGGCGGGGGCCAAGCCCAACATGATCCACCTTCCGTCCGCGGAACCCTCGCCCGTGGTCAACGGAGTCGTCGTCCCGGGCCCGCAGTATGCCGCGGACACGCTAGCGGTCGGTCAGAGCTACTCCGCTCCCCCGGCGCCGGCCGGCATCGCCTACTACGGCGAGAGCGGCAGCGATTCGTCCCCCACGGCTACCGCCGTTGACACGTCCAGCCTGGCGGGGACGCTCAACGTCACGAACATCTCCACCCTGTATCTGGACACCGATAACCCGGACCAGGTCGGCACGCAGCTGAACGCGGTGCTGGTCAACACCTCGATTCAGGGCTCGGACACCGGGGACCTCTGGTCGCAGAACGTGATGAGCTACCAGAACCTCAACAAGACCCTCGACCTGGTGGACAACACGTGGAACTTCACCTCGAGCTCGGAGGAGTTCCCGTCCAGCGGAACCACCACCGTCGTCGCCAACGACACCGCCAGCGACATCAACTACGGCGGGGAGCTCTACATCGGCCAGGGGCCCTACTTCTACGCCCCCGTGCCGTTCTCGATCACGCTCTACCTGAACACCTCGCTGTACAACCCGCTCATCTGCACGCCGGAGAGCTCGGTCTACTCCACCGCCAACTGCGGTAACCCCACGACGGGGGCGGCGAACTACAGCGGCGACCAGACCCTCTACTACAACTACTCGTTCTCGGACGCCAAGACGGGCCAGCACGTCTCCGGGAACTTCGACTGGCTCACCTTCCACACGGCCAAGAGCTCGATCTTCGACCCGACCAACACCCGCCTCGCGGGCTTCGAGGCGAGCGGCGGGAAGGACGGTCCGGTACTGCCCAACGACTGGGAGCTCGACTTCGGGATCGGTGCCTACGACGGGGCCAACCAGGACAACTTCAACGGTACGGGAACCGCCAGCCTCCACTACGTTGCGGACTGCACCAAGCCGACCAGTTCCACGCCGAGCGACTGCACCCCGACGGCCTCGCCGACGTTCGTGAACGCCCCGGCGGCGCTCAACTTCGGCAGCCAGACCGGCGAGTGCGCGGTCGGGATCAGCGTCGATTACTCGGGGACGTCGGCGATCTGGTCCACCGGACCGCTGAACCTGCACCCGCTGTGGGGCTACACCAGCCAGTCCGGCGTGAACCCCGGCGTGGCGACCATCATCAACAACGTGGGGGTCTCCGGCTCGCCGGTCCCCCTGTCCGC
>JASHYB010000013.1 GCA_030043255.1 Thermoplasmata archaeon
CGACGACGGGTCGGTTCGTCCGGCAGGCTGCCCAGCCAGGGGCGCAGGCCGGTGCCGCGCGTCCAGTCGACCACCGCCTCGGGCCCGGGCAGCACGTGCACGTAGCGGGTATCCCACAGGTCGACCCGGGACGCTCGCGGGGCGAGCAGGTCGTAGTACGCCGCCAGCGGGGCGACGTCGGACCCTATCGAGGGGCCGGTCGGGAAGCGTCGCCAGGGTAGGCGGCGCTGGACCCGCTCGGCGGCGAGCTGGTACGGCTCGTCGGTGTTCGCGGGCATCTGCACCGCCAGCGCGCCGCCCGGACGGAGGTGGCGCAGCAGCCGGGGGAACAGGGTCCGGTGACCGGGCACCCACTGGAGGGCGGCGTTGGAGAAGAGCAGGTCCACCGGGGCTGACGGCCTCCAGCTTCGGAGATCGGCGAGGACCCATCGAACCTCGGGGTCGGACTTCCGTGCCGCCGCGAGCATCTCCTCGGATCGGTCGACGCCGGTGCAGCGGGCTCGGGGCCAGCGGGCGCGGAGCTCCGCCGTGCTGTTGCCCGGACCGCAGCCGAGATCGACGATGTGCCGAGGACGGCGCAGGTCGATCCGGTCCACCAGGTCCTGCGAGGGCCGGGTGCGCTCGCGCTCGAAGCGAAGGTAGAGCCGGGCGTCCCAGCTGCTCGTGGCAGGCACGGCCGGCGGCACTTCGCCCTGCGCCATAGGCGTGCCGGGGGAAGAGCGCCGCCCGGAGCTACCGATCGCCACCGGAGCGGCTCGGCGACGAGCCGACCGCCCGACGTCGATCGAGGCTAGCCGGACGGATCGCCGTCGCTGTCGAGACCGAGCGGCCCGTCCTGCGGGTCGAGCGACGAGGACGGCGAGGCGTCGTCCGACGCGGACCGATGTCCGCGCAGCTCCAGGGGGCTGAGCGGCACGTCAGCCCGACCCGGTCCGCCCACCGGGCTGTGGCCGGGGCGACGCCGGGCGACCTGGCGGCGTCGCTCGGCGGTGGACTCTTGCAGGGGAAGCTTCTCGGGCGGGCGGTCCGGCCGCGTCTGGGGCGGCACCCAGCCCGAGGCGGCCACCCCGCGGCCCCCGGGCAGGGGAAAGATCGCGGCGGGCGAACCCGGCCAGGGGAGGCCCTCCGGGATCATCTCGGGGGAGATGGGGAGGCTCGACCCGCCGCGCACGAGGGAGTAGGGGGAGTTCAAGGTACTTAACCAGTGTCGAGTTTAGCATACTAACTCTCCGGCGGGCCCGTGGGTTAGTATACTAAAACAGCCGTCGTCTTCCGGGACGAGTGCTCCGGATCCTCGAGGTCCCGCGATGGGTGGTCCGACGGGCGCGCCGAGGTCAGCCCGCGACGAGGTGCCCGCGTTCGACCAGCGCCTCGCCGTCGACCGACAACGAACCACCGTGCAGGTCGGTGTAGGCGATGAGATGGGGCGTGCGGGTCTTGCCGCCAAGATGCGCGTTGCGACCCATCTGGAGCGTGATCGTGCCGCGCTCCTGGTCGAAGCACAGCGGGATGGACGTGATGCGCGAGTTCAGGCCGACCGAGATCTGGCCGGGGCGGATCCGGGCGTTGCGGAGCGTGCCGAGCGCTTCGCGCAGCCGCGCGGCGCCCGGGCCTCGGTCGACGTCGACCATCGCGCCGGAGCGGAACCGCCACCGTGCCCGAGGCAACGGGATCTCCCGGTTGTGTGCGAACACCACGCCGGTGGAGTTGGCGACGAACGTTCCTTCCGCGTAGCTCTCGTCGACCGTCACGCTGGTCACGCCGGCGGGCATGACCATCATCACGTTGCCGTCCCGGACGTCCCGCTCGTCGATGACGCCGTCATCGACGCGCGGCCGGCGATGCGCGAGCTTCAGGGTGAGGTCGGTGCCGTTCGGGTGGGAGATCGTCAGCTCCCGCCCGCGACGGAGGCGCTCGGCGATGCGCGCGCCGTCGCGCTGCATGCGGCGGGGGTCGACCATCGAGGCCTCGATCAGCTCGCGCCGCCAGCCCGCCAGGTCAACGCCGTACCGCCGCGCCCAGAGCGGGCTGGTCCGGCCGAGGTCCCAGCGGATGCAGCGGATCGCGTGCTTCTGGATCAGCCGCATCGTCTCGTGGTTGGACGCCTCCAGGCGACGGGCGGCGGACGGGGGGAGCGCCTCCTCCCGCGCCGTATCCATCGGCCCGTAGAAGCTGACGAAGGCCTGCGAGGCGCGCAAGGCGGCCCAGGTGTGCCCGCCGACCCGCCCGGCGGGGCCGTCCGCGGCCCGGGCGAGGCTGCGCCAATAGGCGTCCTCGTCGTTGACCGACAGCAAGGGATGGGCGCCGAGGGTCCGGGCCTCTTCGGTCATGGAGACGGCCCAGGGAAGCGTGGCGCTCCACGTCTCGATCAGCACGTTCTCGCCCCGGCGCAGGCGCAGCGCGTTGTGCAGCAAGTTGCGGGCGAACGCCCTCCGCAGCGACTCGGGGTACTGGGGCAGCATCCGCGTCGGATACCGGGCCGCGGAGTATATAAGGCGGTCCTACTTTAGCAAGCTAAATCTGGGACCGGGGCGCTGGCGGCACCGTCCACCGTATGAGGCTGCACAAGGTCGTCAACCGCGTCTACGAGGGCACGACCTACTACCGATGGGTCGTCTCGCTCCCGCCGAAGCGGGTCCGGGAGCTCGGCTGGACGAACGGCCAGGAGCTGGAGGCCGTCGTGCGCGGCGAGACGCTCTCCCTCCAGCCTTCGCTCCGGCCGGCACCGGGTCGGCGCGAGCGCGGCTACACTACGCTGGAGGAAGAGGTCCGGCGGAAGACGCTCGGTCGTCGCTAGTCGGCGGGACGCCGCGCGGAGCCGAGCCCACCGCTCCGTCGATCCGGCGGGTCATCAGCACGAAGTCGTGGTACTTCCCACCGCGCCGGAACGCCCGCGGCGCCGTGCCGTAGACGGCGAAGCCGAGCTTGCGGTACAGCCGCTGGGCGCGGTCGTTGACGGGCAGCACCGACAGCTGGACCTCCTCGAACCGCCCGCGGCAGGCCTCCAGAGCGTGCCGCAGCAGCGCCTCCCCGGCCCCGCGCCCGCGGTAGCCCTCGCGCACCTCGACGCCCAGGACCCCGACGTGGGCCGTCTCTCGATGGTTGCCGTCGGGCCGGACGCTGCACATCCCGACGATCCGGGCGTCCTCCACCGCCACGGAGCAGACCGCGCGGCCCTCCAGGATCGCCCGATGCAGCTCGCCGAACCAGCTCGCGATCTCCCCGAGCGTCGGTCGGGACGCGGCGGAGATCATGCCGTAGTCCGGGTCGGCGTCGATCTGATCGTAGCGGTGGAGCCGGAGCTCGGCGACCCCGTGGAAGTCGGCCCAGGCGACCGCGCGCACCTCCATGCGTAGGCTCTCGAAGCCTCGCCCCGCCGGCGGGCCGGACGGGCGGGCCCCACCCCCTATCGCGGGGCCAGCGAAAGCTTTTCACTCGGACGCTCCGTCGAAGCCCCGGGGGCTCGTGAAGGCCAAGGCTCGGGCGGCGCCCGTCCGCGTGCTGATCGCCAAGCCCGGGCTCGACGGTCACGACCGCGGGGCCAAGGTCGTCGCGCGGGCGCTGCGCGACGCCGGCATGGAGGTCATCTACGCCGGCCTCCGCCAGACCCCGGAGGAGATCGTCCGTGCGGCGGTCGAGGAGGACGTCGATCTGATCGGGCTGTCGATCCTCTCCGGTGCCCACATGGCGCTGTTCCCGCGCGTCATGGCGCTGCTCAAGAAGGAGAAGGGGAGCCGGATCAAGGTCTTCGCCGGCGGGATCATCCCGGACGAGGACGCCTCGCGGCTGCGCCGGCTGGGGATCCGGGCGATCTTCGGCCCCGGCGCCTCCCTAGGTGAGATCGTCCAGACCGCGGAGCGGCTCGCGCGCGGTACCGCATGAGCCGACCGCGGCCGTCGACCGCCGCGACGGCGATCGTCCGGGGGGACCGGCGCGCGCTCGCGAAGGCGATCACCGCGGTCGAGAGCGGCGCCCCGGCCGGGGACGCGCTGTTGCGGGAGCTGTACCCGCGGACCGGTCGGATCCCGATCGTCGGCCTCACCGGCCCGCTGGGC
>JASHYB010000120.1 GCA_030043255.1 Thermoplasmata archaeon
GCCGGCTTCCCGCTCGCCATCATGATGACGGTGGGCGGCGGGGCCTGGGACAACGGCAAGAAGTACATCGAGAGCGGCCACTTCGGCGGCAAGCACTCGGAGGCCCACAAGGCGGCCGTCGTCGGCGACACCGTCGGCGACGCGACCAAGGACACCGCCGGGCCGGCGATCAACCCGCTGATCAAGGTGGTCAACACGATCTCGATCCTGTTCGTCGCACTGATCGTGGCCCATTCGGTCATCCACTTCTGAGCCGGCTGCGGCCCTGCGACTGCGAGAGTCGGCCGGGACCGCGCGACCGCCCACCGGGCCGGCCTCGCCCCGTCCCTACGCGGTCGGGGCCCACGAGGCCGAGGGGGGACCGAATTCCGGATCGGCGTCAGAGGCACGGTCGGCTTCGCAGGTCGTTTCGCGAACGCTGGCCTTCCCGTGGTTCCCGAACGGGTGCTTGGCCGTGCCCCGCCGGGCGGAGTCGACTCCCGGTCGCGGCGCACGTCGCCGAGGATGTCGGGGGCGCCGAAGCCGGCACGATTCCGGGGTTTGCTCCGGAGCATTGTCGCATCGGGTTCCGCTCCGAGATAGACCTAGCCGTGCTCCTACCCACGGGGGAACTCCCCCACGGAAACTATGTCGAAGCGGTGGGTACTCGGGATTGGGGTCGCGCTAGCGGTCGTGGCGTTGGCGGGCACGGGATTCGCCGCCTTCACGGCGACCGCCACGGTGAACGGGCGTGCGAGCGCCGGATCGGTCGAGCTGGCGATCGTCAGCACGAGCGTCGGGACCTGCCAGGGCTTCAGCGGCGCTCCGGCTCCCGGGGTGGGGAACTACACCTTCTCCGGCCTCAACGAGCAGCGGACGGCGGTCACCGTCACGGTTACGAACCTGACACCGTCCACCCTGTGCTACGGCTACGTCGAGCTGGAGAACACCGGATCGGTCCCGGTGAACCTGAGCGCCGTGCTGCAGACGCCGGGGGTCTCCGGGCTGTGCGCGCCCTCCGCGTACAACTGCTACGACGTGGCCACCGCCTCCGGCCTCGAGGCGTCCGGTTACTACTTCTGGTCCGGGACCGGTCAGCGCGGGCCGACCTCCTCCGTCACGAACATCGTCACGATCGCCCCGGGGGCGACCTACACCGACGTCATCGGGGTCGGCATTCCCGGGACCTCCACGAACGCGACGCCCTCCTCGGCGACCTTTTCGATCGTCTACACGGCGAGCGCGGGGTACTAGAGCGAAGCGGAAACGCTCGTCGCGGGCGAACCCCTTCCCCTCTTGGCTCGCCCGGAGCCGGGAGGAGCTGCGCCGACCTGAGGACCGGACGGAGGACGCTCGGACGTCACGATGTCCGCCGATGGCGCAGCGCGGAGGTCCGTTCACGCGCCCCGTCGGGGACCGCGCGGTTGCCGGGGGGCGGAAGGACCCCTCTCGGCGGACCTGACGGGCCCTCCGCACGATTCCTCGATTTCGTACCGACCAAAGTCCCCCGGCGTTCCTAGCGGGCTTAACCTTCTACCAGATGGAGGAACGAGGTTACCTCTTCCGGGGTAAGGTATGACACGAAAGTGGATTGTGGGGATCGGCGCCGCGCTGGCCTTGGTGATCGTGGCGGGAACGGGCTTCGCGGCGTTCACGGCGACCGCGACGGTGAACGGTCGCGCGAGCGCGGGTTCGGTGCAGCTGGCGATCGTTGACGCGTACCCTTACGACTGCGGCGGGTTCTACGGGTCGCAGTACCCGGGCCCGGGCAACTACACCTTCTACGGAGAGAACGAGGCGCAGACCTCGATCTCGCTCAGCATCACGAATCTGACCCCGTCCGCCTGGTGCCAGGGCGTCCTCGTCTTGGAGAACGTGGGCACGGTGCCGGTGAACCTGAGCGTGACGCTCAACACCCCCGGCAGCAACGGGATCTGCGCGCCGGACGCGATCGACTGCATGGCGGTCGCCACGACCTCGGGGATCAGCGACGGCTCGCAGTTCTACTTCAACGCTGACACGACGCCGACTTCCACGGTGACGAACTTCGCGACGCTCGCGCCGGGAGGGTACTACTCGGACCAGATCGCGGTCGAGATTGCCACGGGCTCGTCGGACGCTACGCCCTCGTCGGCGACGTTCACCCTGGTCTACACGGCGAGCGCGGGGTACTAGGTTCGAGGTCGGTCGCTCGTCCGACCACGCCAACCTCTTCCGGCTTCTCCTTCGGGGCCCGGCGGGCCCCGCGACGGGTCATCCTTAGGCCGGGGTTTCGGCCGCTCGGCGTGGGCCGTCCGGGTTCGGGCGGGTACGCGGCCCACCGAAGGAGGGCGTTGGCGGATCGAACTCGCCGGAGGCCCGCGGCCCGGCGCCAGCAGCATACGGCTAAATCGTCCCTACGATAGTTCGCGCAAGTTCCTAGCGAGCATAACGAACCCTGGACATCGGACACCGGGGAACCTCGAGGGGGAACTCGATGGCTCGCAACTGGGTGGTGGGGATCGGGGCCGCGCTCGCGCTGATCGTCGTCGCGGGGACGGGCTTCGCCGCGTTCACGGCGACCGCGACCGTGAACGGCCAGGCGAGCGCCGGAACGGTTGGCCTGGCGATCACGTCGACGTTCATCCTGGGGTGCGACGCCTTCGACGGGGCGCCGGTGCCGGGCCCGGGCAACATCACCTTCTCGGACCTGAACGAGCAGCAGACCTCCGTGACGCTCACCGTGAGCAACCTGACCCCTTCGGCGTACTGTGACGCGTACCTGACGCTGGAGAACACCGGCTCGGTGCCGGAGAACCTCAGCGTCGTGCTCGACACGCCGGGCAGCAACGGGGTCTGCGCGCCCTCGGCGATCAACTGCTTTGCGGTCTTCACCCTCTCGGGCATCGACCAGGGCAGGTTCTGGTTCAGCGACTCGCCGTACACCGACACTCCGACCTCGGCCGTCTCGAACCTCGTCACCTTGGCTCCGGGCGGGACCTACACCGACGCCATCGGCGTGGCGATCCCCACCGGTTCGACCGACGCCACGCCGTCGTCGGCCGTTTTCACCTTGGCCTACACGGCCAGCGCGGGGTACTAGGCTCGCCGCGCGTGCGGCCCGCGACCCGGCGACCACCCCTTCGCCGTTCGACCCGAGGTCGAACGTGCCGAGCGAAGCGTCGCGGCGGCGACGATTGCACCCCGCGCCGCGGTATCCTCGGTCGACGCAGTCGGAGCCTCGGGCCGCGAGCGGTACGGACAGGATCGTCGGGTCGGCTCGGGCTCGAGGGGCGGGGCACGCCAGCTCGCCCGGTCGCTCGCTGACGATCCGAGCGAATCGTACGGAGCAAAGCCGGCCCCCGTTCCTAGCGCGCTTAATGTACCAGGGCTATCGGAAACCGGGTAACCTCCACAGGGGAGCACCATGGCACACAAGTGGGTACTGGGGATTGGGGCAGCGCTGGCACTGATCATCGTCGCGGGGACGGGCTTCGCCGCGTTCACGGCGACCGCCACGGTGAACGGCAAGGCGAGCGCCGGGACGGTCGATCTGGCGATCACTTCCACGCAGGACCTCGGTTGCTACGCCTTCTTCGGGGCGCAGACGCCCGGGCCAGGCAACATCTCGTTCTCGGACCTGAACGAGCAGCGCACCTCGATCTCGCTGTCGGTCAGCAACCTGACGCCGTCGGCGTTCTGCGAAGCTAACGTCACCCTCGAGAACACCGGCTCGGTACCGGTCAATCTCAGCGTCGCCCTGAGCACGGCGGGCAGCAACGGGGTCTGCGCGCCCGAAGTCTACAACTGCTTCGAGGTCTTCACCCTCTCGGGGATCACCGAGGGCGTCATCTGGTTCACCAACTCCCCGATCGGGGGCACGCCGACGACGAGCGTCGCGAATGTCGTGACGCTGCTGCCGGGCGGGACGTTCACCGACCAGGTCGGGGTGGGCATTCCCCCAACCTCGTCGGATGCGACGCCCTCCTCGGCGGCCTTCACGCTGACCTACACCGCGTCAGCGGGGTTCTAGACGGTGGCCACCGCAACGGGGCGGGTTCGCGAGGAGCGCATTCCGCGGGCCGGTAAGCTCCGGCCCGCGGGCCGGTCCGGGGGGGCGGAATGACGCTGCGGGGCCGCGCCGCGTGGGCCGTGCCGGCGCTGCTGACGGTCGTCCTGGTCGCCAGCACGGGCGCCGGCTTCGCGAGCTTCGAGAAGACGGCGACCGTCAACGGCCAGGCCTCGCGCGCCTCTTTCGAGCTGGTCATCGTCCAGATCTCGATCCTGCGCGGACCGCTCGGGATCATCCTGGTGACGACCCCGCTGCCGTCGACCCTGGCCTCGGCCTGGATCAACAACACCCCGCCGAACGCGAAGGTGAACCTCAGCGTCGTCGTCGAGAACGTCGGCACGGTGCCGGCCCAGAACGTCACGTCGGGACTGACGACCTCGACCGTGGGGTACAACCCGCGCTGCGAGGTCGGGACGGGGATGGTCCCGACCGCGCCGAACGTCCCGCCGACCGGCGTGCTGGCGCCCGGCGCCTCGCTGACGACCTACTGGGCGTTCTCGTCAGGGGAGAACCTGACGGCCTGCTACGGCCAGACGTTCTTCCAGTTCACGATAGGGTTCGTGGCGAACGCCGGCGTCTAGGGCGCGACGGGGGCCGGAGCTCCGGGGCCGTGAGAGGGGCGTACGTCGCCGCGGCCGCCGTCGCGTTCCTCGCGCTCAGCGGGGTCGGCTTCGCCTGCGTCCAGGGCAGCAGCTGCCAGGGCGGCAACGGCGGGGGCTGCTCCTCCAGCCCGGAGATCAGCTGGGTGAACCCGGCGTCGACCGTCGGGAGCGCGAGCTGGGTGAGCTGCCACGAGTCGTTCACGAGCTCGGCGCTCACCCTGACGGTCTCCGGACTGACCCCGGGGGCGACCTGCTCGCTCTCGGCGACCCTGGAGAACGTCGGCCAAGAGGAGGTCACGCTCGGCGCGTCGATCTCGACGTCGACCTCCAGCTGCCGGTCCTACAGCTACTCGGACAACCTATTGGGGGCGGCGCCGGCGCCGTCGCTCTCCCCCGACAAGACCTTCGGCTACAAGGCGCTCGTGAAGCTGGGAGGCTCGGCGCCGGACAGTTGCGAGGGGACGACCCTCACGTTCACCGTGACGATCACCGCCGACGGCACCAGCTCCTGCAACGGCTTCCCCGACGGGCTCGTCCTGTCGTCGACGGACGGCGCGAACTGCTGCGAGTAGCGGACGGCCCCCCCCTCGCGCGGGGTGACTAGGTATCCCGCAAGGCCGGCGCCGGCCCGACCTCTCCGAGGGTGGACCCCGCCCGGCGTCGCCAAAAACTCTGCAAGGAGTTATATCTCAGGTCAAGCGGTGCCCGCAGCACCGGGACCCGGCGCTGCCGGGAGGGGAGGACGAGCGGGCCGAGATGGGGACGCCGCGGCGCTATCGTGCGAAGTTGGAGGTCCTGCGGGACCTCGTCCTCGCCGCGGCGCGAGAACCCCGGAAGACCCGGATCATCGGGCTCGCGAACCTGAACCGCTCCTCGTTTGACCGCTACGTCCGCCTCGCGATCTCGCTCGGGCTGCTGGAGCACCGCGGCGCCGGCTACGCGCCGACGGCGCTGGCCGAGGGCTGGCTGGAGGCGGTCGACTCGGTCCTCGGGAAGGGGACCGAGCTCTCCACGGCGCTCGGGCAGTTGAGCCAGATCACCGTGCGGGGGTCCCGCGCGAAAGCGGGCCCCTCCTCGTTCGACCGGGACTCCACGGTCCGCTCCATCGCTCGTCTGGCCTGGTCGAACCTGACCGTGCCCGAGCTCACGGAAGGGATGGCGGCGCGTAGCGGCGCGATCCTCACGGTCCCGTCGGACCGGTCCCCCTCGCCCGTTCGGGCTCGCACCCCGCCGCCGTTGTCCGAGGGGGAGACGGGCCGCGGCCTCAGGATGGCCCGCCGATGACCGAGGTCCGCCACCCGCTGCGGGACCGGTCGGTGCCGCGGGTCCGCGAGCTCGGCCGACCGCTGGCGCTGCTCGCGGCGGCCCTCGGGGTCGATCAGGGCTACCTGGCCCTGGCGCGGCGCCTCGCCCCGGCCGAGGGGCTGGTCGGCGCGCTGCTCGTGCCGGTGGCGCTGCTGCTGCTGTTCCTGCTCTGGAGCCGGTGGGACCGACGACCGCTGTCCGCCTACGGCTTCAGCCTGCCCCGCTCCGTGCGGGCGAGCCTGGCGTTCGCCCTGCTCCTCGTGGGCGTGGGCACGGTCGTGCTCCTCGAACCGGGCTTCGGCCTGGGTTTCGCCCCGGTGGCGCCGCTGCCGCCGGTCTCCTTCGCCGCGACGGTGGCGCTCGCTCCCCTCACCGCCCTCGCCTACGTGGCGGTCCTGGACGGCTACCTGCTCAACCGCCTGCTCGTGCCCGGGCGGCTCGCAGTCGCGCTCGGGCTGAGCTCGGCCGGCTGGGCGCTATTGCTGACCAACCTCTCGATCCTGGGGAGCTTGGGCCGCGTCGAGCTCGGCACCTACCTGCTCACGACCACCGCCACCGGCTTCGTCACCGGCATGGTGGCGGGCCTGTACTTCTACAAGGCCGGCCGCAACCTCCTCGGTCCGTTCGCCTGGCAGACCGGCGCGCTCCTGGTCGCCGGCCTGCTGCCGGTCGCCGCGCTCACGACCGGCTGGGAGCTGACGTTCCTCACGACGCTGCTCGCGGACGGGGTGGTGCTGATGCTCGTCCTGACCGTTCTGCGGGAGCCGAAGCTCGTCGCCCGCGCGTACCTCGGGGAGCGCTACGGCCCGAAGCGCGACCGGTTCCTCGGCACGCTCCGCCAGCGACATCGCGCCCGGGGGATCGCGCTGACGGTCGCCGTGACCGCGGTGCTGGCGACCACCGCCGTCCTGGGCGTGGAGGTGGGGCTCGGCACCCCGAGGCCGTTCATCGCGATCGAGAGCGGGAGCATGACGCCGACGTTCGTGCGGGGGACGCTGGTGGTCCTCGAGCACGCCAGCCCGGCGCAGATCACCGTCGGGACGATCGTCGCCTACAGCACCACCTGCCTGCCGTCGCCGGTGGTCCATCGGGTGGTCGCGATCGCGCAGACGGCGAGCGGCCCGGTATACACCACGAAGGGGGACGCCAATCCTTCCGACGACCCGTGCCCGGTGCCGTACGCCTCGGTCCTCGGCCGGGTCGTCGCCATCGTCCCGTACGCGGGCTGGTTCATCCTGGCCCCGGAGCTGACCGCTGGGCTCGCCGTCCTCATCGCGATGGTGGCCTGGCTCGTTCGTCCCTCGACCCCTACCCGCTTCCCGCGCCGGAGGGCGCTCGCATGAGGCGCGGCACGCTTCCCGCGCTGGGCGTGGTGGTGCTGCTGTTCGTCGCCGGCATCGCGGCGTACTGGGCCCTGGTCCCGGACCGCGGCGCCGGGAGCCCGTCCGCGCCGACCCTGTTCCACTACGAGCAGACCGGGGCCTACACCTACAGCGCCCACCTGAAGAACAACACGCTGTACGGCGCGACCAACCTGACCCCCGGGAACGGCACGCTGTTCACGGCGATCACCACCTGGGTCAACGTCACGTTCGTCTACCGGCTCGCCGGCGCGGCGGCGTTCGCCGCGCTGTCGGAGATCCGCCTGGGGGTGCTGCTGGAGAGCCCCGAATGGACGAAGACCCTCTCGCAGCAGGCCACCAACGTCTCGATCACCGACGGTCCGCTGGTGACCGCGACGCTGCACGTCGACCTGAACGTCACGAACGTCACGTCGCTGGCCGGGGCGATCGAGAAGGACACGAACTACGTGCCGAGCTCCTACCAGGTCGTGCTCGAGCCGACGATCACCACGCTCGTGCAGTACGCGAACCTGAGCGAGAGCGCGAGCTTCGCCCCGGCGCTGTCGCTCAACTTCACCACCGGCGAGATCGTCCCGTCCCGGCTGAGCACCAACCAGCCGGGCAACTTCCTCGGAGCGTCCGACCCGGTCACCGCGGCGGCGCCGGACCTCCTGCCCTATCTCCTGCTCGCGGCGGCGGCGGTCGGCGCCGTCGTCCTCGGCCTGATCGCCTACGGTCCCGGCCGCCCGAAGGCCGGGCCGGACCTCGCGACGCTGACGCGCCCGTTCGCGGAGGCGATCGTCGAGACCCCGAGCGCGCCGCCGGCCGGCCCGACGGTGCCGGTCCGCACCTGGGAGGACCTGGTCAAGGTCGCCGATACGCTGGGCTGCCCGATCCTCCGCTTGGTACCGCCCGGGGGGACCGCGGCGTCCGGCGCCCCGGCCCATTTCTACGTCCTGGCCGACGCCGTGACCTACACCTACGTGCACAACCCGCCCGCCGCGTCCCGGGCCTCCCCGGGTCCGGCCGCCGCGGCGCGGCCCGCCCCCGCCGTGCCGCGGGCCCCGGCCCTAGCGCGCCCGGCCCCCACGACCCCCCCGGCGCCGCCCTCGGTTCGAGCCTCGCCGCCTCGGAACTCGGCGACGGTAGCGGCTGTCGTGCCTACGCGAACACCGCCCCTTTCGCGACCCCCCGCCGCGCCCGCGCCGGCCTCGCCCATGCGCTGGGACCTGAGCGCTCTGGTCGCTCGGGCCGAGCAGGTCCGCCTGGCGGTCCGGGCCATGCCCCCGTCGACCGTCAGCGCGCTGGCCATCGAGGAGGCCCCCGACGCGATGCTGGCCCGGGCGGTCGCGCTCGCCCGCCGGGGACAGCTCCCCGCGGCCGAGGCGATCCTGCGGAGGCTGAGGCTGGAGCTCAGCGGGGAAGTGCGTCCGTCGGTCCGTTCGGCGCCGAGCTGGGACCGCAGCGGGGGAATCCGCCCTGCGCCTCGTGGACCGACCTGACCTCCCTCCCGGGGCCCCGGTCGGCGGCCAGCAACCCCGCGACTCGCCATCGGTCCTTCGTCCCGGGCGTGAGCGGCCGCGCAGCGACCACCCGAGGTCGGCCCGTCGGTCAGCCGATCCAGTTCCAGAAGTTGTCGTGCCAGAGGTCCACGGATTCGTGCACGTGCCGCAGGGGTACCGGCTTGAGGCCGGAGCGCTCGGCGTCACGGAACTGGGTGCGGAGGCTCGCGACATCCTCCTTCGAGAGCATCTCGAGGAGCCGGTGCAGTTCGTGACGGATCCCTAGGTCCAACGCGCGCTCCGGATGCCGGACCACCAGCCGATAGTGGTGCCCACCGGACCCCTCGACCCTGAGGACCTGCCACTCCAGGCGCTCGGCCCGCTGCTGGCCCAGCCGGTAGGCCGCCAGGTTACCCAGCGCTTCGGCGACGAACGACTCGTTGGCCAGTCCCGCCTTCAGACGGAGGTTGATCTCCAGGCCCCGGGGCATGGCCCGAGTAGCGTAGGAACCCACATGGCAGAGACGGCCGGCCCGAGCCGCCCGACAGCGAGCGAGAGGGGGACGACCCCTAGGCGTAGTGGGGCAGGCTGGAGCGGTCCTTACGGTCCGCCTCGCGCTGTTCGCCCCGCTCCTCGCGCTTGCGTTCCTTCTCGCACTCCTCTTCGGTGACCCAGAGGAAGTCGAGGTCCTCGGGGTGCTCGTGCGCGATGAACGCGCCGGCTTCGAACGCGCTGGAGAGCAGCTCCTCCAGGTTGTCCGCCTCGTTCCCCTCGAGGCGACCGGCGGTGCGCCAGTACCAGTCGGCGGTCTTCCCCGCGGCGTGCAGGTACTCGGTGATGAAGTCGAAGATCGACCCGCGATCGTCCGTCAGGCGGATGTGGAGATGGCGGTCCCGGTCCTCCTCGGCCTTCTGCCCGGCGTCCGGGGTCGAGTTCGCCATGAGCACCCTGTCAGGACCCCGCCTCCCCATAAAGGCTGGCGGCAACACGGGCTCCGCCCGAGGGTGACCGGCCGCTTGAAGAGCCCGGACGGTCTGCTGGACCCGTGGCCGCGACCCCGCCGGGCGACGTCGGTCCGATGGCCCCGGAGGCCCCCGGGTCGGTGCCGTCCGGGGCGCCGGATGCCCAGCGGCAGGCTCGCTACAACTACCTGGTCGGGCGGCTCCGCAGCCGTCAGATCACCATGGAGGAGGCCACGGAGCTGTTCGCGCTCATGCAGGCGATGCTGCGGGTGAGCGAACTCGCCCGGCGGGCGGCCCCCCCGCCCCCCGTGGCCGGCGTTCCCGCCGTTCCGCACCGACCTCCTCGGGGCGCGGGGGCCGCCGCTCCCTCGGCAGGAGCCGACGACTTGTTCCTGGTCGGCCTGCTGGCGATGGGCGCGGGGGCCGGCCTGCTCGCGGCGATGGCCCGCCGACTGGCCGAGGGACCGAGGCCGGCGGCCCCCACCGACCGGGCAGCTCCGGGTCAACGCACCGCGTGAGAGGCGGCCGGCCGTGACGCGGTGGGTCTTCGCGCACCTGGCCGACGCCCACGTCGGGGCTTGGCCCCGGTCCCCGCCTTTCCGCGCGGCGCTGCGCGAGAGCCTGCTGCGGGCGCTGCGGGTCGTGGAGGAGCGGGAGGCGGAGTTCCTCCTGATCTCCGGCGATCTCTTCCACACGCCGGTCCCGGACCCGGCCGAGGTCGCGCCGGTCGCCGCCGCCCTCAAGCGGCTGGTCGACGCCGGTCGGCGGATCTACGTCATCTACGGCTCGCACGACTACGTCGCGCACCGGACCAGCTGGCTGGACGTGCTGGCCGCGGCCGGCGTCTTCGTCAAGGTCGCTCCCGAGGCGGTCCGGACCGAGGGGACCCGCTGGAGCCTGCCGTTCCTGACCGACGGCCCGACCGGCGCGCGGATCGCGGGCATTTCCGGCCGCTCCCACGGCCTCGACCGGGAGTACTTCCGCGCGGTGGACGCGGAGGCGTTCCTGGACGCCCCGGGCTTCAAGGTCTTCCAGTTCCACGCGGCGGTGGAGGAGTACCTTCCCCCGCACCTTCGCGAGCACATCCGCGGGATCCGGCGGGACGATCTGCCCGTCGGCTGCGACTACTACGCCGGCGGGCACATCCACTACTCCTACGAGGGGGAGGGTCCGCGGGGCGGCCTCCTCGTGAACCCGGGCGCGGTCTTCGGCACCAGCCGCACCGACCTCGAGAACGCGGCCGCCGGGCGGACCCACCAGGGGGTCGCGATCGTCACGGTCCAGGACGGCCGGCCGTCGGTGGAGATGGTCGACACGGCCCCTCCCGGGGCCGTCCGGCTCGTCGACGTCGACCTCACCGGACGGGACGCCGACGCGGCCCGGGAGGAGATCGCCCGCCGGGTCGAAGCGGCGGCCGCGCCCGGCGTGCTGGTGTTCCCGCGTCTCCACGGCGAGCTCACCGGCGGGACGGCCGCCCAGCTGGACCTGGCCGGCATCGCCCGGGCGGCCGCCGGGGACGCGGCGGCGGTGCTGTGGGAGACCCGCGAGCTCGTCGGACCGGACCTCGCCGCGTCCGCGCTGTCCGAGGAGGCCGACGTCGAAGCGGCCGGGGTCGCCGCGCTGCTCGCGGAGAGCCGGCCCGGGGCCCCCTGGCTGGAGGGAGAAGCGGGGGAGCAGCTGGTCCGTGAGCTGCTCAAGGAGCTGGGGGTGCCGAAGGGGGAGGGGGAGGCGAAGGTCGACTACGAGACGGCCCGCATCGAGGCCGCCCGGCGACTGCTCGGGCTTCGGCCGGAGCGCGGCGCGTAGGGGATCGTCGTGCAGCTGCGTCGCCTGGAGGTCAGCAACATCCGCAGCTTCGAGAGCGGCCGGCTCGAACTGGGGCCGGGGACGACCCTGCTCGTCGGGGACGTCGGCGCCGGCAAGTCCAGCCTGCTCTACGCGGTCGAGATGGCGCTGTTCGGCGTCGCGGAGGTGGACGCCGCGTACCTCGTGCGCCACGGCACCGCCCACGCCGAGGTCGCGGTGACCCTGCAGGACGGCGAGCACGCCTACGCGATCCGGCGCCGCTTCCGCAAGGTGCGCCGCCGGGGCCGCGAGACGTACGAGCCGGAGCGGTTGACCTACGCCGAGGACGGGGCCCCGGCGGCCTACTCGGCGACCGAGATCCGTCAGCGGGTGATCGAGCTCCTCGGCTTCCCGGACAACCCGAACCCGCACGCGCACTCCGACCTGTGGCGCTGGGCGATCTACGTTCCGCAGGAACGGATGCGCGAGATCCTCGCCGCCGACGCCGAGGAGCGGCTCGAGACGGTCCGCAAGGCGCTCGGTGTCGAACGTTACCGTCTGGCGGCCGGCAACGCGCAGGCGGTCGCCGTCGACCTGCGGGCCAGCGCGCGCCACCGCCGGGAGGAGGCCGGCCGCATGGCTCACTGGGACACCGAGCTGGCCGACGCCCGTCGGGAGTCCGACCGCCTCCAGCTCGAGCGCGCCACCTTCGCGACGGCGGTCCACCAGCAGCAGGAACAGCTCGCCGGAGCCCGGGCCACCCGGGAGGAGCACGAGCGCAGGGGGGCCCGCCTGGAGGCCGACCGACGCGAGCTGGAGAGCTTGCAGCGCGAGGAAGAGAGCGACCTTGCCGCGGCGGCGACGGCCGGTCGGCGACGCGAGGCACTCCTCCGCGAGGCAGCCGCTGAGCGGTCGGAGGCCGAGACGCTTCGGCCGCTAGCCGAGAACCGGGCCTCGCTCCGCGCTGAGCGAGGGCAAGCCGAGGAGCGGCTCGCGGCGGTACGCCGCAGGCTGGACGACCACGCCCAGGGATTGCAGGAGCTCGCCCGAGCCCGGGAGGCGTCCCAAGCGGCCGCGCGGAGGGTCGACGAGAGCGTACAGCGGCTCGAGCGGAGCGAGCAGGAGCGTGAGCGGGTCCGCGGGGGGCTGGCGGGGCTTCTCCAGCAAGGTCCGACGCACGAGCCCGCCAGCCCGACCCCGCGAACGCTGGTCGAGATCGAGCAGGTCAGCCGGGACGCGGTCACGACCGAGCACCAGGCGCTGGAGCGCGCCGCCCGGGCGCGGACCGCCCGGGACACGCTCGACCAGCTGATCCAGGGTGGGGTGTGCCCGACCTGCCACCAGCCGGTGGATGCGCCGGCGTTCGCCGCCCATCGCGAGGAGGCCCTGCACGAGCTCGGGGAGGCGGACGCGCTCCTCGAGCGGGGATCGGCCTCTCGGGCCGCTCTCGAGGAGGAGCGCAAGGCTCGCGAACGGTACGACAGGGCCCTCGAACGCTGGCAGGAGCTCGAACGCCAGCGGGCGGAGGCCCGGGAGTTGCTGGCGCGCCGCGAGTCCGACGCGACGGCCGCCGGCGAAGCGCTGGTCGCCGCCCGCCAGGAGGGCACGGAACGGCGCCGCCAGTACGAGGAGCTGCGACCGCTGGAAGCGGAAGCATCCCGACGTCGCGAGGAGCTCGCGAACGCCGAGCGGGACCTCCCGGAGCGTGTCCGCGCCGAGGAGTCGGCCAGCCGTGCCGAGGAGCGCCTGCGGGCGCTCACGGTCCTCGAGGCACGGCGAGCCGAGGAGGACCGACGCCTGGACGACGAGCTGCGCCGGGCCGCGGACCGACGTGCGGGCCGGTCCGAACGGCTACGGGCGATCGGCCGGGCCCTGGACGAGGCGCCGGCCGAGATCGCCGCACTCACCGCGGCGCGCGAGGGAGAGGCCGCCGCGCAACGACGCCTGTCGGAGGTCCAGAGCGCCCTGGTCCGGACCGACACGCGTTTGGACGATCTGGTACGTCGCATCACGCTCGCGGAGCAGGGGCGGGACCAGCGGACCTCGCTGCTCCGCGAGGCGGAGGGGATCGAGGCCAAGGCCGCGTGGATCGACGTACCGTTCCGGCTGGCGGTCCTCCGCATGGAGAAGGAGCTGCTGGCCCACGCCCAGGTCGCCTTCGACCGGGCGTTCTCCCGGTTCTTCGCTACCCTCGTCGACGACCCGCAGCTCACCGCGCGGACCGACGTGAGCTTCACGCCGGAGGTCACGATCGGCGGGGAGGTGACGCCGGCGGAGGCGCTCAGCGGCGGGGAGCGCACCAGCCTCGCCCTCGCCTTCCGCCTCGCGCTCGCCGGCGTCGTACGCTCGCTCGGCCAGGTGCGGCTCGAGAGCCTCCTCCTGGACGAGCCGACCGACGGCTTCTCCGGCGAGCAGGTGGTGCGGATGGGCGAACTGCTCGAGGAGCTCGCGCTGCCCCAGGTCGTCGTCGTGTCGCACGAGAGCCAGCTCACGGGCATCGCCGATCGCACGGTCCGCGTCTCGAAGGTCGACGGACGGTCCACGCTGACCGCCGAGGACGACGGAGGGGAGGAGAGCCCGTTGGCGGACGGCCGACCCGTCGCCGCTACCCTGCCGCCGCGCCGCCCCGGCCCCCGAGGCACGAGCTGAACGTCGCGAGGTCCCACGGCCGCCGGGCGGCGACCTCCAGGTTCTCCGACAGGTGCTGCGGGTCCTTCTGACCGACCAGCGCGGCGACGGTGCCGGGGGCGCTCCGGGCGAACTGGAGGGCGGTCTGCGCGGACGAGAGACCGCTGCGTCGCGGACCGGAGCGTGCGAGGTGGCCTTGCGCCAGCGGGACGCTGGTGAAGCAGCCGAGTCCCAGCTTCGGAGCGGCCACCAGGAGGGGCACCCTTTCGCCCGAAAGCGGTTGGGTGGGGGCGTTCCAGGCCTCGGGCATCGCGAGACTGAACGGGAACTGCACGAATCGGAACCCGTGACCGTCGCCGCCTACCTTCCTCGCCAGACGGACCGCGGCCTCCAGCGAAAAGTGTCCCGGGTCCGCGGGCGGGACGCGGAGGCAGTCCCAGGTCGCGAGGCCGTAGGCGCCCAGCTGGCCGGCGGCCCGCCATCGCTCGTAGAGCGAGAACGCTTCCTCCAGCCGTTCCAGGAACTGTTCGCGGCCGACGACCGGGATCTGGGCGTCGGGCCCGTTGTGGAGGTAGAGCAGGTCGACCGTCTCCACGCCCAGGTTCTCCCGGCTCCGGGCGAACTGGTGTTCCAGGAACGATCGGCTCATCGCGTGCGAGCCGTCGACCAGATCCTCAGGATCGAGGACGCCCGGCCGCAGGAGTTCCCGCTCGAGCCAGTCCTTGGGCGGTGGGCCACGGCTCGCGTCCGGGGCGAGGTAGCCGTTCTTGGTCGCGACGAACAGCTCGTCGCGGGCCACGGTCCCGCGGGCCACGACCTGCGAGAGCGCGCGGCCGACGCTCTGCTCGGCCCGCTGGTACCGGTAGTTGATCGCGGTATCGAGCACGTTGACGCGCCCGCTGCCGACCGACACCGTCACCGCCTGCTCGACGGCCAGGTCCGTCGGACCGTCCGGGCTGCCGATGTACGTGCCGAGCCCCAGGGAGGAGAGGGAGAGCGCCCCGGGGGCCTCGCGGAAGTGCTCGAACGGCAGCGCCCGCTCCCGGACGGCCCGGTCCCGGAACCGCGACGTGCCGCCGGCGCTGGCGCGCCCCGGCAGCCCCATCGGGCGACCATCACCGAGGCGGCTCAAAAGGTCCCCCGGTTGCGCGAGCGGGAGTCGGCTCACGCCAGGCTCAAGAGTGGGGCCCCCTTGAGGAACGGAGGGGCCGTTGCCTCGCCGCAAGTACGGCCGGATGCAGAAGCCCATTCCGCCGGTGAAGCCGGAGAAGTGCCGCTTCTGCCGGATGAAGCGTCCGTGTCCGGTGCACGGCAAGCCGGAGTCCTCCTGAGGGACAGTTCGACGGCATCGCCGCAGATGCGGCCGTCGTGGTCGGGCTCCTCGCGTTCGAGGCCCTGCTCTCCGGCCTACTGCTCCTGCTGGTCGGGGAGCGGAAGCAACGACTGAGGCTTCGGGTGTTCAGCCGCCTACCTGTAGCGTAGGGCCCTCGGGAGGGGGGACCGGTCCTGGCAGGGCACAGATCTGTGCGAGCACGTTCGAGGTCGTGGCTAGCTTCGCCGCATGGGTCGCCGGCGATCCCCGGCTAGGAGCGGGGTCGCGACCCGCCGATGGAACCCGTCCGCCGCGCGTCCGATCCGGTCGACCACCGTGGGCGACAGACGGGAGCGGGCCTTGCCGAGCGCGGCCTCTAGGCCAAAACGACGCTGCTCCCACCGGTAGAAACGCTCGGGGTAGGTGGCCTCGAACAGCAGGGAGCGACCTCCGGAGCCCTTCGTGCGGGCCGACTTCTCTTGAAGACGGTCACCGACCGCCCGGTGGAACCGGGTGCCCGGGACCGGCACGGCGATGGAGACCGAGTACTCCTCGGGACTGAACCGGCGGAACAGCTGGAGCGTCGCCTCGATGTCCTCGTCGGTCTCCCCCGGGTAGCCCAGCATCAGGAACCAGAACTGGCGCACCCCGGCGGCCCGCAACGCTGCCGCGGTCCGCTCGACCTGGGGGAGCTTCGTCCCCCGGTTCATCAGGTCGAGCATCTTCTGGCTGCCGGACTCGACCCCGACGTAGACCCGCTCCAGGCCCGCCGCCCGCATCTCGCCCAGCAGGTCGGGCTTCAGGAGGTCGACACGGGCCAGGCACTCGAACCGAAGGCCGAGCCGCTCCTCCACCATGCCCCGGAGGAGCCGCTCCAGCCAGGGCCGGTGGATCCCGAAGACGTCGTCGCAGAAACGGACGTAGGTGACCCCGTACCGCTCCTTCAGCGCCCGCAGCTCGGCGAGCACGCGTCCGGGAGACTGCTGGCGGAAGGAGCGGCCGAACGTCGGCTTCGAGCACCAGGAGCAATCGAACGGGCAACCGCGCGAGGTCAGGACCGCAGCCCGGCGCTCGCCGGTCGACTGCTCCCAGCTGCCCAGGTACCGCTCCATGTCGACCAGGTCCCAGGCCGGTAGCGGTAGCTCGTCGAGGTCCTTCAGGAACGGACGGCTCGGGCCCCGCAGCAGGCCGCTCGGGCCCCGGGCGATCGTGCCGGGAGTGCCGGCGAGCGGCCGGCCGTCGTGGGCCCGGCGGGCGAGCTCCACCAGGGTCGGCTCCCCCTCCCCCGGAACGACCAGGTCGAAGCCGCTGTCCAGGTACAGCTCCGGGCGCGTCGCGGCGTCCGGGCCCCCGGCGACCGCCACCGCGCCGGCCTGGTGGGCCAGCTCGGCGATCTCGATCGCTCGCGCGGCGGTCAGGGTCTTGGTGTGCACCCCCACCACCTCGGGACGGAACGCCCCCGCGGCCCGCCCGACCGGCCGTGCGTCCCGTTCGAAGGTGAGGTCCACCATCTCCACCGCGGTACCGTGCTCCCGGAGGTAGGCGCCGAGGGTGAGCAGACCGAGCGACGGGTACAGCTCGACGAACTTCCGCTCCATCGGGTCCGCGCGGGCGAGGTACGGGTCGACGAGGAGCACCCGCGGCGCCGCGGACGTGGAAGGGTCGCGCGGCTCAGACACCGCTAAGCCTCCGGACCCGCACCGCTCGGCCCCCGCTGATCGCGCCGACCGGACAGTACGGGACGCACCAACCGCAGTCGGTGCAGTTGCTGTGGACCTCGAGCGCCGTTGGCGTCAGCTCCATCGCGTTCGGGGGGCAGACCCCGGTGCACAGTCCGCACAGGACGCAGGTCTCCGGGTCGATGGTGATCACGCCGACCGCCCTCCGCCGCCGACGCGGCCCCGAGGCGCCGCCTCGGGGACGGGACAGATCCCGCGGCTCATGCGCTGGCCCGCGCGGCCGCTTCGGGGTGGAGCGCGTGCCCCAGCGCCACGAACCCCGTGAGCGCGCACTTGACGCGGACCGGCGAGAGCGGGATCCCGAGCAGCTTGAGAACCTCGTCCTTGTCGAGCCGGGCGACCTCTTCCAGGGTCCGTCCGAGCACGCGCTCGGTGAGCATCGAGGTGCTAGCGACGCTGATGGCGCACCCGTCGCCCTCGAAGCGCACCTCCGCGACCTTGTGCGAGGTGGGGTCCACCTTCAAACGCAGGGTGATGTGATCGCCGCAGAGGGGGTTCGACTCCTCACCGGTGTACTGTGCGCCTTCCAGCGGCCCGAAGTTCCGGGGGGCCCGGTAGTGCTGGAGGATCGTCTCCTGGTACATGTCGTACATCGATAGCTCCCGGCCCGGGCAGGCTAGTTCGACGACCGCTTCCCGCCTACAAAATGTCTTCCGAGAGCGAACGCCACCCGGTAGCTTCCGCGGCCCGAGATCTCGCGACCCGTCAACCTGCAGGAACCGGCAGGCGACTCCGGGGACCTACGTCGCACCCTGCTGCCCCGGCCCGCGGGCCGGGGCAAGCTCGCCGTCCCTACACTTGGGCGCTGTCCGCCGCCGGGGGAACCCGGCGCCGGAGCATCCAGAGCAGTCCGATCAGGCCGGCCCCGAACAGGGCCGCCCCGGGCGCCGCCTGCAGCGAGCCGTGACCCAGCTTGGTCGGCGAGACGAGCGCGAGGGACGCCGGCACGCCACCGGTGCTGTGGAACGACACGCTCAGGCTCGTCGCCCCGTCCGCCGTATACGTCCCGCCCGTCCCCGCATACCCCGCCTTCGTCGTCGTCAGCGTGTAGCTGTAGCTCCCGTTCGCCACGTTGAAGTGCAGGCTCGTCCCCGTGCTGCAGTACGTCCCCACCCCGCTCACGTCAATGCACCACCGCGCGTGCGCCGG
>JASHYB010000121.1 GCA_030043255.1 Thermoplasmata archaeon
CGACATACGGCCAAAGATAGACGCCGGCGACATCGGCGATCCCGATGTTGATCTGGGGTCCGAGCATCAGCTGGAGGCTGCCTTCGATCGAGGCGCTGGTCGAGATCGTCGCGCAGCCGTTCGCCAGCAGCTCGCCCGCCGACGCGCACGACGGCGTCACGCGGGAGTCGGTCCACTTTCCCGTGGTGGCCGAGTAGTTCTGCGAGGTCTGCAGCGTGACCCCCTGGTTCATCGTGACCTGCCCGGTCAGGTTCAGTTGGGCCTGCACGCCGAGCACCACGGACCAGTCGATGCAGATCGGCACCGCCACGATCGGGAAGCACGGCAGGAAGACCGTCGTGCCCGGGAACGTGTACGGCTGGTCGAGATTGGAGTAGTCGACCTCACCGGTCGCCGTCAGCGTGGCCGAGGCGGACTCGGAGAGGCTCTCCGTGACGTTGACGTACGCCGGCTCGATGTACGGGAACGTCGAGTAGAGGCCGATAGGCCCGACGCAGATGTTGAAGCTCGGGGTCAGCGTGATCCCGCCGGAGAAGCTGATCGATGCCGAGGAGTCGTCCGAATCCAAGGGGGGCGTCGAGAGTCCCCCGGAAACGCCGACCGAGCCCGGACTGAACACGTAGCAGCCGCTGGGCAGGGAGAAGGCGATCTGCTGACTGACGCTCGCGGCGTTGACGTCGATCGTCCCGCTGCTCGGCGACGCTTGGAAGCCGGTGACCGGCGACACCGTGAACGCGTAGCTGCCGTTCGTCTCGTTGGCGTAGATCGTGCTGGTGTTGGAGGTGAGCGTCTTCCCGGCCAGGACCACCGACCAGTTCTGACCCGCGCCGAGCCCGGTCTCGGTGAAGTCCACCGGGTACTTGCCGGGCGCGAGCTCCTGAAGCAGCTTCTGCAGGCCGCCGATCAGGGTCCCGTTGCTGGCGTAGTACTCCTGGATCTGGACCGAGCCGTTGCCGGGGGAGGACCGGTCGGGGGTGATGGTCAGCTGGCCGCTCACGGCCCCTCCCGCCCCCAGGGTGAGGTTGTAGTACGGGGCCGAATCCATGGCCCCGTTCAGGTCCACCTCGTACGTCCAGCCGGTCGGCAGCCGAGTGGCGATTACGATTTCGATCTCCTGCGCGGTGGCCGCGGGGTTCCGTACGGTGAAGCCCACCGAGCCGGACTGGCCGGACTCGATGTTGGGCTCGATGTCCAGGTTGTGCAGGCCCGAGATGAAGTTCCCCTGCGGCGGAACGGGGCTGCCGTACGCGACCTGGATCCGGACGCAGTGGTGGTAGCCGTAGTCCGAGGCGTTGAAGGTGGTGTTCCAGACGACGCTGAGGTTGGAGTACTGCCCGGGGGTCAGGGAGATGTTCTGGAGGGCCCCGACCGGGACGTAGGTGGCGCCGCCCGCGTTGAAGTCGGCGACGTCCACGTCGAGGACGTCGATGTGGAGCGCGTAGGAGCAGGAGTTGTGGAGGCCCACCGTGATCACGGTCGGCTGACCGTAGAGCGGGGGGTTGGGGGACACCGAGACGGGCGGCGAGCTCCCGGCGCCCGCGGGAAAGGCGCCGCAGCCCGCGTCCGACAGTCCGCTCGGCTGGAAGTAGTAGGCGTCCGGGTAGTCCGCGCTGTGGGGGGTGGCGGCAATCACGACCAGCGTCGGAATCTGGTCGACGACGAAGCTCGTCCCATCCGACCCGGCGGGAAGGATCCCGACGAGCTTCCAGTCGAAGTACACGTCCGCGGAGGATGTGGCGAACGGCGACGCGATCGTGACGTTGACGCCCGCGTAGACGGCCGCCAAGCTCCAGTCGCTGCTCGGCAGCACCCCGAGGAAGTCGTACGGGTAGCCGAGCGTGAGCGTGACGTTGTCCTGCCCCGAGAGGTCCGCGGTCGTGTAGGTCGAGAGGTAGTCCGTCGCCGAGACGCTCACGTTGTACGTTCCGTTCGGCAGGAGGAACTGCGCCGTGCCGTTGGCGTTGGTCGGCGCGTTCTCCCCATCGGCGGAGACGGTCGCACCGGCGACCGGCTCGCCCGTGCTGTTCAGGACCTGCGCCGTGAGGAGCGCCGAGGACGAGCTCGAGGAGCCGTCCGAGATCACGCTCAGGGTCCCGGAGACGAAGTTCGAGACCAGCACCTGCGACGTCGCCGCGTCGTAGGCGACCCCTTCGGGGGAGAGCCCGACCGCTACCGTCCCGACCACCTGATCGTCGGCGTCCGAAATCACGCTGACGTTGTCGGAGAGTTCGTTGGCGACGTAGACCTGCCCCCGGCCGGAGTCGTAGGCGAGACCGGCCGGGAAGAACCCGACGGGGACCACGGCCGTCACCTTGTCGTCGGAGTCGGTGATCACGCTCACGTTGTCCGACCCCCGGTCGGCCACGAAGACCTCGTCCGTCCCGCTGTCGAAGGCGAGACCGTCCGGGTTGGGACCGACGGAGATGGTGGAGACCACCTTGTCGGACGTGTCGGAGATCACGCTGACCGTGCCGGACGCGTTGTTGGCGACGAACACCTCGCCGCGGTCGCTGTCGTAGGCCAAGGCGTCCGGGCTGAAGCCCACCGGGATCGTGGCGACCACCGCGTCCGTGGTGGCGGAGATGACGCTGACCGTGTTCGACGAATTGTTCCCGTTGGCAACGAACACCTGGGCCCGGCCGCTGTCGAGCACGGCAGCGTCCGGTCCGGAGCCTACGGCGACGGTCGCGACGACACGGTCGGTCACGTCCGAGACCACGCTCACCGTGTTCGAGCCGTTGTTGGCGACGAAGATCTCGCTCTGGGCGCTGTCGTAGGCGACACCAGAAGGTCCGACGCCAACCGCCGGGGCGGCAACCACCATGTCGTTCCGCTGCGCGATCGTCGTCAGCGTGTCCGAGTCGTTCTCGGCGACGACGATCGTACCCGCACCGCTGTCGACGGCCACGCCGAGCGGGAACGCGCCCAGCGGGATCTCGGCGACGGGTGCGTCGTTCTTGTCCGAGATCGCCGTGAGATTGTTCGACCCTCCGTTCACCACGAGGATCTGGCTCTCCGCAGCATCGTAGGTGATGCCGTCCGGCGCGACGCCCACCGAGACCGTCCCGACTAGCGAGTCGGTAGCGACGGACAGGACGCTGACGTTGTCCGTTCCTTGGGCGGCGACGAACACCTGTCCGGTTCCGGCGTCGTAGACCAGGGCGCTCGGTCCGGTCCCGACGGACACCGTGGCGTAGGCCGTGTCGTTGGAGTCCGAGATGACGCTGACGGCGTCCGAGCTCCCGTCCGCGACGAAGACGGCGTGATCCGAAGCGTCGGCGGTGACCGCCCCCGGACCGGCCTCGACCCCGATCGTCGTGACGACATCGTTGGTTCGGTCGGAGACCACCGATACGGAGTTGGAGCCCCAGTTGGCGACGAAGAGCTGTCCCGTCCCGCTGTCGTAAGCGATCGCATCCGGATCCTCCCCGACAACGATCGACGTCTCGACCTGGTTGCTGAGCGGGTCGATGACGCTGACGTTCCCCGAGCCGTTGTTCGTAACGTAGACTTCTGCCCGGCCCGCGTCGTAGGCGACCCCTTCCGGTGAGGTGCCGACCGGAATGGTCGCGACCACGCGATCCGTGGCGTCCGAGATGACGCTGACCTGGTTCGAGTACGAGTCCGCGACGAAGACCTCTCCCGCGGCACTATCGTAGTCAAGGCCGTACGGGCCCGACCCCACCGGGACGGTGGCCACCAGGGCGCCGGTCGTAGCGGAGAGGACGCTCACGTTGTCCGAGCCCCAGTCGGCCACGAACAGTTCGCCGCGCTTGCTGTCGTAGGCCACACCTATCGGGTCCAGGCCGTTGGCCGGGACGAAATCGCCGCGCACGAGGCTACCGTTCAGCAGATTGAGCGTCCAAGCTACCGAGGGATCGTTGGCCGGACCATTCTCGGGCCGGAAGCCGTTGACGTCGTCCGTCGGCAGCCTGAGAAGATGCCGGCCATCCGAGTGGGACCGCGGGGCGGACGCCACGTCTCCATGGTTCGCTACCGGTAACGGTGCGCCGGGCGTCGCCGGCGCTGACGGAGAGGCGCTCGGCCCAGCACCACCGTTAGACGACGACGATGCGGCGACCGTCGCGAGGTTGGCTAGGAGGAGCGCGACGACCAGTGTGCCCACCCAAGCAAGTCGCCGCAGACCCGGGCGGTTCGCCAGTCTACTCCCCCGCCTCGGACGGACCGAAAAAGCGGTCTATAAGCCTGACGACAATAGATTACGTTGCGGCGTACCGGTAAGCAATCTACTGGGCTGGGGTTGTTCGTCGTACGCATTGGCCCGAAGGACCGAGAGAGGATCGATCCACCCTAGCCTGTGCTGGAGCAAGGGCTTGCAGAGGTTACGCCCGCGTGGCTCGGGGTGAGGACGAAGCGGTTCCTATGGTAGCCGTCCCCGCGACAGGGTCGGTGAACGTCTCCCCCACCTTCACCGCCGTCGGCGTCGCCACCGTGAGCGTCCCCGTCGGGCTGCTCGCGC
>JASHYB010000122.1 GCA_030043255.1 Thermoplasmata archaeon
CGCCATAGGGTCGCGTTCGATCGCGCGCCGGCCTGGGCCACCGCCGGCGCGAACAGCCGCACCTGCTCGAGCTGCGGCTGAGTGTCCAGCTGGAGCGACGCGACCGTCCTCGGCAGGGCCGCCCCGGTGAGCGTGACCGTGACCTCGGTCGCGGTCCCGACGGTCAGGTTGATCGCGAGGAACCCCCCGACCCAGGCGGAGGCGGGCACCCCGTAGCTGCCGTTGCCCAGCGCGGCGAGAGCTCCGGCACCCGAGGAGTTCACCCACGCCAGGGGGGCGCCGGTCGGAGAGCTCACCTCGAGGGCCACCGCCGCGGCGAAGCTCGCGTCCACGGCCCCCGAGGAGGTGTACGCCCCCCAGCTCAGCGGTACCGCGGTGCCCACCGTCACCGGTCCGGCCGGCGCGGCGGTGACCGCCGCGATCCGCTCGGCGGGCGCCGGGCCGACCTCGATCAGCTCGCTGCTCGCCACGGTGGTGCCGAGGGCGTCGACGACCGTCAGGCTCACGTCCAGCGGTCCGGCGACGTTCGGCACCCAGGTGAGGTCGACCGGACCGTCGGCGGGGAGCAGCCCGTCCAGCAGCGTGCCCGCGGCGCCGGAGGCGTTCCACCAGTACCGCAGCGGGGTCGCTCCCCCGGAGAGGTTCGCCTGGAGCTCGAGCGCCTCACCGACGTCGGCCGGCCCCGCTAGGGTCCGCACGGCACCGACCAGCAGCGGCGGCACCACCTCGATGGAGAGCGCCCGCGAAGCGTTCGTTCCGTCGGCGTCGATCGCCCAGGCGACGGCGTCGTACGTCCCCGCCGAACCGAAGCTCGGCTCGAACGACCAGCTCGGGCCGGCCGTCGCGTCGCAGAGCACCGGTCCGACCCCCGTCGCCAGACAGGCCCGCTGGTACGGCTGCGCGCCGGAGCCGTTCGCCGCCGTGACCGTCACGCCCACCGGCGCGAGCGCGTAGCCGACCGGCGCCGTCGGGCTCACCTCCAGCTCCGGCGGAGGGCTGACGCTGACCGGCGGGAACTGCCAGCTCCCGGTGGAGTAGCCGTTCGTTATCGTGGCGGTCGGTTGCGCGGTCCCCGCGCTGGGGTAGACGACGGTCGTCGAGCAGGTGAGCTCGACCGTCCCCTCCCCGCCCGGCGCGCTGGAGCACGGCGCGGCGGCCTCCGCGAGGCCCAGTCCCGGATCGACGCTCGCCACGTAGCTGAACCCGGCGGCCCCGACCGCCGTCAGGTTCACCGCGAGCGAGCTCCCGGCGTCGAGCGTGGTGCGGTTCACCTGGCCGGTCTGGATGGCGGTCGACACCGCGTCCAGCGCCGCGCTGGCCGAGACGGTCGGCAGCTCGGTGCCGTCGCTCGCCGCGGTGCCGAGCACCGTGACGGTGCCGGCCCCGGCGCCCGGGACCGCGAGGGCCTCGACCGACGCCCCGGTGCCGGGGCCGTCGAGCGACCAGCCGGTCCCGCCGACCGTCCAGGAGAAGCTGGTCGCTAGCGGCGTCGGCGTACCGTTCGCCGACCAGGCGAGCGCCGACAGGTTGAGCGGGGCCCCCACGGAGGTCGTGAACGAGGAGCTGGCGGAGCGGATCGTGACGTCGGCCAGCTCGTCGACGATCCAGAGCCGGATCGGGGGATACCAGGAGGAGGCGTTCTGGGCGTAGCCCGGAGGCAGCCCGTCGGCCACGCGGAGGTAGACCGGCGCGTTCGGAGGGTAGTAGGTGGTGCAGATCGTTCCGTTGGGCACGCAGGTCGACGCCGGCGCCAGCGGCTCGAAGCTGAACGAGCCGTTGGGGGCCGTCGTGGTCGTGCCGTTCTCCACCTGGCAGCCCTCGGAGATCGTCGTGAAGTTCCCGACGTAGAAGGTGTCGTACCGGTCGTCGAACGTGTAGTTCAGGGCGAGATCACCGGCCCAGCTCGGGCTGAGCGTTCCCCCCTCGACCGCGACGGTGCCGTCGACGCCGCTGGTCGGGAGGTCGCCGCTGCACGGGCCGATCGACGGCGGATCGGCCGGCAGCAGCTGGGGGGAGTTGGGAGCCGCGGGCCGCGAGGCCACCACGCCCACCGACACCAGCACGAGGGCCGCCACGATCCCCGTCGACAGCCCGAGCTGCCACGCCGACGTCGCCGCCACCCCCCGCTCGCGGCGCGGGCGTCGCGAGCCCACGGGGACCGCCTCCCGGCGGTTTAACGTAACGGAACGCCCGGCGCCCTGAGGAAACTGGAGTTCACCGGGGGCGATCGGTCACGGCCGGCTCGGCGCGCCCAACGGGAACGCGGCCAGGGTCCGGTGGACCGCGCCCCCCGGCCCGAGGAGGCTCTCCTTCAGCAACAGCTCGTCCACCCGGACCTCCCGAGAGGAAGGGGGCGGACGCCGGCCGTCGAGCAGCTCCTCCGCCGCCGCACGGTCCCGGGCCGACCGGACGCGGAACAGGGTCAGGTGCGGGACGAACTCCTCCCGCTCCACGCCGAACTCGACCGCTAGGGCCTCGCGGACCTCCCGCGCCAGCGCGCTGAGCTCGGCCCGTCCCACCGTCACGCCCATCCACACGACCCGAGGGCGCGCGGCGCTCGGGAACGCCCCCACCCCCTCGAGGCGGACGGAGAACGGCGGACACCGCGCCGCCACCTCCCCGAGCTGGCGCTCCAGCCCGGCGTTGCGGGCCGGGTCGACCTCCCCGAGGAACCTCAGCGTCAGGTGTTGGGGAGCCCCGCCGGTGCCCGCGGGGACGGGGCCAACATCGACGGCGACGAACTCCCGCACGACGCCTCGGTAGGTTCCCCCGCCTTACGTTCTTGCGCCGCCGTCATCCGCGCGGTGGAGGCCGGGTCGCGGAGGGTCCAGACCTGGGCCCGGTCGACCCCCACCCCCTCCGCGCGCAGCGTTCGGCGCACCTTCGACGCCCGTCGCGCATCGCCGACCACGAACAGGGCGAACGCCCCCCGGCGGACCGCCTTGTCGAGGCCGTGGCGGATGCGCGACGGGCGCAGCGCCCCGGAGACCTCCGCCTCGACGTGCACGTCGCGGCCCCCGAAGAACCGCCAGGGCCAGTGGCGTCCGGCGGAGGCGATCGCCGCGGCGAGCTCGGGGGGCGGCCCCAGGCGCCGCCGGTCCGGGATCTGGCGGAAGATCGCGTCCGGCAGCGTCGTGTCGTACCGGCCCTGTCGGACGATCTCCAGGCGCGCGCCGTGGCGGGCGAAGATCCGGAACGATCGGAGGAGCAGCGCCCGATGCTCCGCGCTCTCGCGCGACGCCCCGGTCGTCGTCCGCAGGCCGAGGCGGCGCTCGCCGGTCGGGGTCAGGCGCCACGTTCCGTCCAGGCGTCGGACCGAGCCGTCCCGCTCCAGCGCCAGGGCCCGCTCCCCCAGGACCGCCGCGTCGGCGGCCGGACCGAGCCGGTCGACCGTCTCGGGCACCAGCCGGTCGCACGGCACCGGCGCTCCTCGCTCCTCCGCCGCCAGCGCGGTGAGCAGCAGCTGCTCCGTGCCCTCGTCGAGCTCGCACGGGTCGACGGTCTCCGCCGCGGCGAACTCGGCGGCCGTCCGCTCCACCTCGGCGGACCAGCCGGTCGGGTCCGTCATGCCGGGCGAACCGCCGTTGCCGACGGTCTGCAGCTCGCTCGCCCCGGGTCCGCGCGCGACGCCGATCCCGACGGGCAGCCCGGTCAGGATCCGCTCCGCCTCCATCGGGCCGAGGCCCAGCCAGGGGCCGACCGAGGAGGCGCTCGCCGGAGGGACGCGGAAGACGACCACCCCCCGGCCGACGCCGGCGGCGGCGTGCCGGAGCTCCGGGGCGAGACGCTCGGGGTACTGGGTCGCGACGACCAGGCGCAGTCCGAACTTGCGTCCCTCGGTCAGCATCTCCGCGACCAGGCGCGGCGACAGACCCTGGACCTCGTCCAGGACCACCAGCACGGGAGCCGCGACGCCGGTCGCGCCCCGACGGGCCGCGAGTCCGAGGTAGGTGCGGGCGAGCACCATCGAGCCGGCGAAGGCGGCTGCCTCCGGTCCGACGGTGCTGAACGGGATGCGGACCAGCAGCGAGCGGCCCGCTCCTACGACCTCCTCGACCGGCACCCCGCCGTCCGCCGGGGCGAGCAGCTCGGCGAGCTCCGGGACGAGGACGACCTTCGCGAGCCGGGCGGCGGCGGACCAGAGGAACTCCGGGGACCGGCGCACGATCGGCCCGAGCTCGTCCAGGAATCGCCCGAGCTCGACGGACCGGGTGGCCAGGCGCGTGGCCTCGCGCCGGTCGGCGTCGGTGAGCAGGCGGTAGAGGTCGGCGAGCGAGCCGCCGGACTCCTGCACCAGCCGGACGAACGCGTCGAACACCCGCTCGAGGCGGAAGCCCCAGTAGACCTCGCTACCGTCCGGGCTGAGTCGCTTGACCGCCGCCACGAACTGGGCCGCGGCCCGGTCGCCGAGGCCGGCGAGCGCCGCGACCCCGACCACCGGTCGCCGATCGACGTCCACCGCGACGA
>JASHYB010000014.1 GCA_030043255.1 Thermoplasmata archaeon
TGCCGCTCTCGCGCAACGGCCGCAGCACCTCCAGGAACCGCGCGAGCTCCGCGTCGGTCCCGCGGAGCTGGAGCTCGTGCGTGATCGACTTCGGGAACTTCGCCGCGAACCGGAACCGGCCCGGGGTCCGGCGCACCCAGGAGGCGGCCACCGACGGTGGCGGTAGCCGGTAGAACGTCGAGTCGACCTCGACGATCGGGAAGAGCCTAGCGTAGTAGCGCAGCTTGTCCGGCGCGCCGCGGGGCGGATAGATCCGGCCCTCCCACTCCGGGTAGTCCCAGCCGCTGGTGCCGATCCAGAGCTCGCCCACCGTCCCTCGCTGTCGGCATCCGACGAGCGAGGCTAATCCCTGCGGGGACGCCGCGTCACGGCTCGGGAATGGACCGTTCCAGCGCCCCGGCGACCCGCCGCTAGGCTATGAGCCGGCGCGCGTCGTCACCGTCGGCGATGGTCCAGGTCGACATCGACATCGCGAAGTGCACCGGCTGCTCGCACTGCCGGGACGTCTGCCCGACGAACGTCTTCGAGCTGCGGCCCCGCACGGAGGTGCCGGACGTCGTCGACGACCCGGCGGTCGCGGCGAAGTTCCAGTTCCGCGGCGAGAAGTCGCTCGCCATCCACGGCCCGGAGTGCATCGTCTGCGAGGCGTGCCTGTTCGAGTGCGAGGGCGAGTGCATCCTCATCACCGACGACGAACAGCACGTCCACCGCTCGACGTACCGGTGAGGTCGACCGTGCCGCTCGTCGCAATCGAGTACGAGTTCCGGGTCCGGCTGCCGGCGAGCGCGGAGGCGGCCTTCCGCTGGGCCACGGACTACGCCCCGGACGACTGGGCCCGCATGGGCCGGGACGGCCGGCGGCGGATCGTCCCGCTCGGCGAGCACGCCCTCCTGCTGATCGACACGGTCCGCACGAACGGCCGCGCGGTGACCAAGCAGCGGCTGGTGCGCCTGTATCCCCGGCGCCGGGCCTGGACCAACACGCACCTCGCCGGCCCGACCCGCCACTCCCAGTTCTGGTACCGGATCCGGCCGCGCGGGCCCCGCGCTTCGGTGATCGAGTTCACAGGGCTCCAGGTCGAGCCGGCGGCCCGGCGTCTCACGCCGGCCCAGCTCGCCCGCCGGACGCGCGAGGTCCGCGGCGAGGACGCGGCCCTGTGGCGCCGGCTCGCCCGGGTGATGGGCGACGAGCTCCGAACGCGCCGGTCCCGGCGCCGACGGAGCGCGACGTAGGCGTCCCGGCGACCCGCCGCCGAGGAGCCGTTAAATAGGAAGGAATCCCGCCGAGGGAGCCGTGCCCGAGGCGTCAGCGCTCCCCGGTCGGACGGTCGTCCTCGGCGAGCGGGAGCTAGCGATCGGCTTCCGCCTGATCGGGCTCAAGGACGTGGTCGAGGTGACCCCGGAGACCTCGGTCGCCGAGTTCCAGAGGGCGATCAACGACGACCGCTACAGCCTGCTGATCGCGAGCCAGTCGATCCGGCCGCGCCTGTCCGAGACGCAGCGGACGCACGCCGACGCGTCGCTCCGGCCGCTCGTGGTGTTCGTCCCGACGCCGAGCGGCGGCTACGAGGTCGAGAGCATCAGCGCGCTCGCCAAGCGGGTGCTCGGCGTCACGCTCGACGCGGCGAACTAGGGGGGCGGGCACGATGGCGGGGATCGTCGGACGGGTGTCGGGCCCGGTCGTCATCGCGGAGGGGCTGGAGGGGGCCCGGATGTACGACGTCGTACGCGTCGGGACCCTCGGCCTCGTCGGCGAGATCATCCGCCTGGTCGGCGGCACGGCGACCGTGCAGGTCTACGAGGACACGACCGGTCTGCGACCGGGGGACCCGGTGGAGAACACCGGCGCGGCGCTCAGCGTCGAGCTCGGCCCGGGCCTGCTCACCTCCATCTACGACGGCATCCAGCGCCCGCTGGACGCGATCCAGAAGTCCGTCGGGGACTTCATCACGCGGGGCACGGTCGCGGCCCCGCTGGACGACAAGAAGAAGTGGACGTTCACGGCGACCGCCAAGGCCGGCGACGAGGTCGGGCCCGGCGCGATCCTCGGGACGGTCCAGGAGACGGCGCTCATCCTGCACAAGATCCTGGTACCGCCCGGCGTCAAGGGAACGCTGACGGCGCTCGCCAGCGGCTCCTACACGATCCGCGAGCCGATCGGCTCGGTGAAGAGCGGCCCGACCTCGACGCCGCTGTACCTGGCGCACCGCTGGGTCGTTCGGGTCCCCCGGCCGGTGGCCCAGAAGCTGCCGCCGGAGATCCCGCTCGTGACCGGCCAGCGGGTCATCGACTCGTTCTTCCCGGTCGCCAAGGGCGGGACCGCCTGCATCCCCGGGCCGTTCGGGAGCGGGAAGTGTGCGTCGGGGGAGACCCCGGTGCTGCTGGCGAACGGCCGTCTCGCGACGCTCGCCGAGCTCCATGCCGAGGCCCGGAAGAACGGGACCGTGACGGTCGACGGGACCGACGAGTGGGTCCGGCCGGCGCGACCGGTCGAACTCTGCTCGCTCGTGGGGGACCGCCTCGTCCGCAGCCGGACCCAGACCTTGTATCGGGGCAAGAGCGACTCGCTCGTCCGGGTGCGCACCCGCAGCGGGCGGAGCGTGCGGGTCACCCCCGTGCACCGTCTGTTCGCGATCGACTCCACCGGAGCGCTGCGCGAGACGATGGCGCGCGACCTCAAGCCGGGAGATTACCTCGCATCGGTCCGCCGGCTGCCGGCGCCAGAGGGGGCGCCGAAGCTGCACGTCGAGCTGCCGCGCCTGCGGCGCCGAGGGACGGCCGTCCGGGTGCCGGAGCGCATGACGGCCGAGCTGGCCGAGTTCCTCGGGCTCTTCGTCGCGGAAGGCTACGTCCGGGGATCCAGGACGGTGGTCTTCACCAACGCGGACGAGAGCCTGCTCGCCCGCTTCCTCGAGCTCGCCTCGCGCCTCTTCGGCGTACGGGGCCGGATCGAACGGCAACCGGGGAAGACCCCGAACGTCCTGCTCGGAGCGGTCTCGCTCGTGCGCCTGCTCGACCACCTCGGCACAGGCCGCACCTCGGCGGACAAGGGGATCCCGGCCGACGTCCTCGCGGCCGGGAACGCTGCCCTCGGCGGGTTCCTGCGCGGCTACTACCTCGGCGACGGCGGGCTCTCGCGCGGGGACGTCGAGTTCTGCACGGCGAGCCGTCGCCTGCAGACCGAGCTCGCCTACGCGCTGGCGAGGTTCGGGGTCCTGTCCACCCTGGCGCAGCGTACCGTCCAGGGGACCGTCTACCATCGGGTCTACGTGCGCGGCGTCGCGAACCTGGTGCACCTGCACGCGGCGCTCGGCTCGGAGCACCCCAAGGTGGCGGCGATCCGGGCCTACGTCGCCGCGCAGCGGAGCAGCTACACCTCCACCGACGTCGTCCCCCTCTCGCCGGAGGCGCTGGACCGGCTCTACCGGGCGGCCCACACGTACTCCGAACTGCTGGGCGAGGGGATCGAGATCCACAACTACATCGGCAACCGCGAGCGGATGGGGGCGGCCACGTTCCAGCGGTTCATGGGCTCGGCCCCGCCGGACGGCCCGCACGGCCCGGTCGACGCGGACGCCCGGCGTCTCGCGGAGCTTCTTGACTGGCTGTTCTGCGACGAGGTCGTGGAGGCGATCGAGGAGCACGACGGTCCGTACGACGTCTACGACGTCGCGGTGCCGGAGTACGGGAGCAACTTCGTCGGCGGCTTCGGCGGGCTGCTGCTCCACAACACCGTCACCCAGCAGCAGCTCGCCAAGTGGGCCGACTCGGACGTCGTCGTCTACGTCGGCTGCGGCGAGCGCGGCAACGAGATGACCGAGGTGCTCGCGACCTTCCCGAGCCTGGTCGACCCGAAGTCCAAGCGTCCGCTGATGGAGCGGACGGTGCTCATCGCCAACACCTCGAACATGCCGGTCGCCGCCCGCGAGGCAAGCGTCTACACCGGCATCACCATCGCCGAGTACTACCGGGACATGGGCTACGACGTCGCCCTGATGGCCGACTCGACCAGCCGGTGGGCGGAGGCGATGCGCGAGATCTCCGGCCGGCTGGAGGAGATGCCCGGCGAGGAGGGCTATCCGGCCTACCTCGGCCGGCGCGTGGCGGAGTTCTACGAGCGCGCGGGCCGCGTGGTCACCCTGTCCCCGGACGGCCGGCGGGGCTCGGTGACGGTCGTCGGCGCGGTCTCCCCGCCGGGCGGGGACACCTCCGAGCCGGTCAGCCAGAACACGCTGCGGGTCGCCCGCGTCTTCTGGGCGCTCGACGCCTCGCTCGCCGCCCGCCGCCACTTCCCGTCCATCAACTGGCTGCAGAGCTACTCGCTCTACGTCCAGGACCTGGCGCCCTGGTACCGGGAGGCGCTGAGCGGCGAGTTCGTCGCGCTCCGCCAGCGGGCGCTCGAGACCCTGCAGAAGGAGTCCGAGCTGCAGGAGATCGTCCAGCTTGTCGGGGTGGACGCCCTGCCCGAGCGGGAGAAGGCGACGCTGGACGTCGCGCGGATGCTCCGCGAGGATTACCTGCAGCAGAGCGCGTACGACCCGGTGGACACCTACACCTCGATCCAGAAGCAGCTGCGGATGCTGCGCGCGATCCTGGCCTTCGGCGACCGGGAGCAGGAGGCGGTCGAGCGCGGCGCGACCGTCCAGCAGATGCAGAAGCTGCCGGTCCGCACGAAGCTCTCCCGGATGAAGTGGGTCCCGGAGGGAGAGCTCGCGAGCCAGTTCGACCAGATCGAGCTGGAGCTCAACCAGGCGGTCGCCGCCGTCACGGCGGCGGGAGCGGGCTGATGGCGGCGAAGGGCGCGCGCGCGGAGAAGGCCGCGGCGGAGCTGGCCGAGGTCCCGCTGGACTACCGCACCATCGACCGGGTCACCGGGCCGCTGCTGTTCGTCCGCGAGGTCGACAACGCCGCCTACGGCGAGATCGTCGAGATCACGCTGCCGAGCGGCGAGCGCCGCCAGGGCCAGGTGCTCGACTCGCGCAAGGGGCTCGCCATCGTCCAGGTCTTCGGGCCGACCATGGGCTTCAACCTGGAGCAGACGAGCGTGAAGTTCCTCGGGGAGGTCGCGACCCTCGCGGTCTCCAACGAGCTGCTGGGCCGCGTCTTCACCGGCCTCGGCGAGCCGCGCGACGGCGGGCCGA
>JASHYB010000123.1 GCA_030043255.1 Thermoplasmata archaeon
CTCGTCGGCACCGCCGCGATCTTCTTCCTGGTCGCCTGGACGGAGTCGACCCGGATCGAGCTGCCGCTCTCGCACGCCGAGGCCCGCGGGGCGCGCGGCCGCTACCCGCTGCGGCTGATCTACGCCTCCAACATCCCGGTCATCCTGATGAGCGCCCTGCTCGCCAACGTCTCCATGGTCACGATCCTGCTCTGGTCCAACCCGACCCTCTCCCGCTTCCCGCTGCTGGGCCACAAGTGGTGGATCGGCTCGTACCTGAGCGCGTCGCAGGCGACCGCCAGCGGCATCAGTCAGACGCAACCGATCAGCGGAGCCGCCTACTACCTGTCGACGCCCAACGGCCTGGAGTCATGGTTACTACCTATCTTCAACTTCCAGACGTACGGCTCGTTCCTGTACGGGCACACCGAGGTGGAAGGGCTGGTCCACGTCCTGGTCTACTTCGGGGCGATGGTCGGCGGCTCGATCCTGTTCGCCAAGTTCTGGATCCAGACGACGAACATGGGCCCGGAGGCGGTCGCCCGCCAGATCGAGGCGACCGGCATGCAGATCCCCGGCTTCCGCCGCGAGCCCCGGGTGCTGCGCCGGGTGCTCGAGCGGTACATCCCGGTGATCACCGTGATCAGCGGCGCGGCGGTCGGGGCGCTGGCGGCCGGCGCCGACCTCATCGGTACGCTGGGCAACGCGAGCGGGACCGGGGTGCTGCTGACCGTCGGGATCATCATCAACCTCTACGAGGCGATGGGCCGCGAGCAGCTGATGGAGATGAACCCGCTCCTGCGCCGGTTCCTCGGTGGGGAGGGCTAGGGCGGTGGTCCCGACCGACCTGGACGCCCCGCTGCCGAGCGGGCCGGACGACGACGAGGAAGGGGACGACGAGGAGGACGATACCCCGGAGCCGGCGGGACCCCGGCCGCGTCCGCCCGCCCCGACCTTCAACTTCTCCTGGACCACCTTCGTGTACGTCTTCTGCGGCATGCTCGGCCTGTGGATGCTGGTCTCGCCGAGCGACCGCAACTCGATCGCCGGCCTGTTGGGCACCAGCGCGAGCGCCTCCGGGCCGCTCTACGCGGCGATCGGCTTCGGCTCCAGCTACCTGCTCCTGACGATGCTCCTCGCCGGGGCGCTGGAGATGCTCATCACGTCGCTCGCCTACAACTTCACCACCGACTGGGTCAAGGCGGCGAAGGTCCAGAAGTGGAGCTCCGCCTTCCGCAAGGTCCAGATGGAGGCGATCCGCTCGGGCAAGAAGGACCGCATCGCCGCGCTGCGGCCGCACCAGGAGCGGCTGGCGCGCCTCAGCGGGGAGGTCTCGATCGCCCAGTTCAAGGGGATGGCGATCACCTACTTCCTGCTGATCCTGATCTACACCTGGGTCGGCCTGGTCATCTCCCACGCCTCCGCCACCGCCCAGGTGCTGGTGCTCAACGGCTCGTCCATCGACCTGACCGCCCCGGTGCTCCACGGGCTGCCCATCCCCTGGTGGTTCCTGATCTTCAGCGTCTACACGATCCCGTTCTCGATGGTGTTCCGCCGGTTCCTCAAGCACGCCTGGCTCCGCCGGTACCTGGCCCAGCACCCGCCCACAGCCGCCGCCCCGGCCCCCGGCGCGACCCGGGGTCCGGCGTGAACCGGTCGGTCGTTGCGCTCGGGGGACCCCCCGGTAGCGGCAAGTCGACGGCCGGCCGACTCGTCGCCGCCGAGCTGGGCCTCGAGTTCCGGTCCGTCGGCGAGGTGTTCCGGGCGGAGGCCCGCCGGCGGGGCCTGGACCTCGCGGCGTTCGGCCGCTACGCCGAAAGCCATCCGGAGGTCGACCTCGAGCTGGACCGGGCGATGGAGGCGTACGCCCGCGCCGGCGTGCTGCTCGAGGGCCGCATCCAGGGGGCCCTGCTCCGCCGCCGGGGGGTCGAGGCCGCGGTCGTCAGCGTGACGGCGAGCCGGCCGGAGCGGGTCCGCCGCCTGGCCGCCCGCGACGCGATGAGCGAGGAGGAGGCCGGACGCGCGATCGTCGCCCGGGAGGCGAGCGAGCGGAGCCGCTACCGCAAGTTCTACGGCATCGACCTCGACCAGGAGGTGCCGGACCTGCTCGTCGACGCGACGGCGATCCCGCCGGAGGAGGTGGCGGCCCGGATCGTCGCGTTCCTCCGGTCCCGCTGGGGAGAGGGACCCGCGTGACCGGCGAGGCGCCGGCGACCGAGCCGATCGCCGAGCGGATCGCCGCCGGCGCGTTCGTGGTCGTCGACAAGCCCCGGGGCCCCAGCTCGCACCAGGTCACCGCCTGGGCCCGGGACCTGCTCGGGGTGCCGGTCGCCGGCCACGCCGGGACCCTCGACCCGAACGTCTCGGGGGTGCTGTGGGTCGGCCTCGGGCCGTCGCTCCGCCTGGTCCCGCTGGTCCTCCAGTTCCCGAAGACCTACGTCGGGGTCGTCGTCCTGCACGGGGAGGTCCCGGCCGCCGAGCTCGACCGGGTGATCGGCGAGTTCGTCGGCCCGCTCTACCAGACCCCGCCGGTCCGCTCCGCCGTCAAGCGCGAGCGGCGGGTGCGCACGGTCCACCGCCTGGAGCTCCTGGAGCGGGACGGCCGCCGGGCGCTGATCGTGCTGGAGGCGGACTCCGGGACCTACGTGCGGACGCTCGCGGTCGACCTGGGCGACGCGCTTGGGGTCGGCGCCCACCTCGAGGAGCTGCGCCGCACCGCGACCGGACCGTTCGGCGAGCGCCAGGCGGTGCCGCTCAGCGCGCTCGCGGACGCGCGCAGCGCGGCGGCGGCCGGCGACCCGGCCCCGATGCTGGCGCTCCTCCACCCGGTCGAGGAGGTCTGGCGGGAGTTCCCGACCCTGGTGCTGAAGGACGCGGCGGCCAGCGCGGTCGTCCACGGCGCCGGCCTCGCCGCGGGGGGCGTCGCGTCGGTCTCCCGCCCGTTCCGACGGGGGGAGCACGTCGTGCTGATCGGGCACGACCGTCGGCTGATCGCGACCGGCGTCGCGCTGCGCTCGGCCGACGAGCCGAAGGGGACCCCCGGCTGGATCGTCGGCTCGACCAAGGTCTTCGCCGACCCCGCCCGGTACCCTCCGCTCTGGAAGCGGGCCCGGACCGCCACGGCCGAGCCGGCTCGGCGGCAAGCCTAATCTCGGCGCCCGGCCGGGCTCGGCCGGCGCACGATGCTCGGCGGCGAGAAGGTCCCCCGGGGGGCTGCGGGATTCCAGCGGCTCGCCCGGGCCACCGTTCGGCGCCCGTACGTGGCGATCGTCGTCTGGATCGTCCTGCTCGCGGTGACGGTGCCGTTCCTGAGCCGCCTCGGCTCCGTGACCTCCAACTCGGAGGACTCCGTCCCCTCCAACGCGCCGAGCGCGATCGCCTCGGCGAAGCTCGCCGAGCTGTTCCCGAACTCGACCAGCGGCTCGTCGGCGATCGTCCTGTTCACCGGCGCCGACCTGGTCGATGCCCGCGGCCAGGGCCTGGTGCTCAACGTGTCCTCCGTCCTGCGGGACGACCGTTCTCTCGCGGACGTCGCGGCGGTCCAGAGCGTGTACAGCGTCTACGCCGGCTACCTCGCGGGCCAGGCGGTCCTCGCGGGGGAGGCGATCGCTTCGGCGCAAACCGCCTCCCCGAACGTCACGACCGCGGTGAACGAGACGGCCACCTTGCTGTGGGGGCCGCCCGCCAGCTTCTGGGAGACCTGGGAGGGGCTGATCCACAACGGGTCGACGCCCGCGACGGCGAACCCGGCGGCCTACAATCGGACCGCCGCCGAGTACGCCGGCTCCAACGCGAGCCTCGCCGTGCTCGCCGCGTTCTACTCGGGGTACGACGGCGCGACGACCGGCTTCAACGGCTCAGAGGCGGACTGCGCCTCGCTGCTCCCGGAGCTGCCCTCGGTGGCGGCCTGCGCCAACACCAGCGCCCGGGAGAACCTGCTCGCGCTCGCCCCCCACCTCGCCGCGCTGAACCAGACCGCCGCCGAGGCGGTGCTCGCCGGCGCCGGCATCACCGACGCCGCGGAGCCTGCCGTCCAGCTGGCGATCGCCGCGTCGATCGTGGCGGACGCTTCCGGGCTCCCCGCCGCATGGGTCCTGACGATCTGGCAGACGTTCGGGGGGGTCGCCCCCACCGTCGTGGAGGCCTCCGCCTACGCCAACACCACCGTCGCCGGGGCAACGCTCGCCGACGAGCCGCTTCCCGTTCCGGCGGCGATCTCCTCGCAGTACGTCAACCCTGCGGGGACGGCGAGCCTGATCAACGTCGCGTTCTCGGTCTCGGACAGCTCGACCAACGCCAGCGGCGGGCAGCCGGTCTACGCCGACCTCGCCAAGATCGAGCAGGTGGTGGGCAACGTCGTCGCCGCCGCAGCACCAGCCGGGACCTACCAGTACTACCTTACCGGCACCGCGCCGCTCGACCAGCTCACGACGGAGGCGGTGAACTCGTCGCTCGGCCTGGTGCTTCCGTTGACCGTCGGTCTCCTGCTCGGGATCGCGATGCTGTACTTCCGCAGCCCGCTCGCCCCGCTGGCGGCGTTCCTCGGCCTCGGCATCGCGCTGGTCCTCGGGCTCGGCGGGACTGTGCTCATCGGCACGTTCGTCACCCACGTCGACAGCTCCGCGCTGGCGCTCGAGGAGGTCTTCGTCCTCGGCGTCGGGACCGATTATTCGATCTTCCTGCTGGCCCGCTACCGGGAGGAGCTGGTCCGCGGCCGATCCTCCGAGGAGGCGATCGTCGCGGCGGTCACCTGGGCCGGCCAGTCGATCGCGACCAGCGGCTCGA
>JASHYB010000124.1 GCA_030043255.1 Thermoplasmata archaeon
CTCGGCCGCTAGCGGCGGCGGGCCCCGGGGACGAGCTTATCGGGCCCGATGCCCGGACCGCGCCGTGAGCGCCGAGGCTCCGCCGACCCCCTCCCGGAGGCGACCCCGGCTCTCCCCGGCGAGCCGGGTCCTCCTGGGGGTGTTCCTGACGCTGGCCGGACTGTTCGTGCTCGGCGGAACGGTGCCGATCGACCCCAGCACGCTCGAGCGGGCGGTGGCGCTCACGGGCCTGGGGGCGTTCGTCCTCTGGCTGGGCGGGGTGTTCCTCGGCTCCGGGGGCCGGCGCTAGCCCGATCGACCTCGAACCCCCGGCCCATCGTTCAGCGCGGGGACCGCCGCTCACAGGTTTCTTATACGGTCCCGGAGCTCGGCCTCAATCGTGGAGTACGTAGTCCTCCGAGCGGGTCGGCCCACCTGGCTGACCATGCAGTTCCCGACGGAGGTCGCCGAGTTCCTCTGCTTCGACCCGCGCTCCGAGCCGAAGGGGACCGGCTCCGGATCGATCTCCTTCCTGGCCCGGGGACCCGGGATCGCCCGGGTGATCGCCACCTACCCGGCGCGGGAGGCGCTCGCGGTCGAGACGGTGCGCGACCGTCTACTGTCGACCGCCCGGCCCAGCTCGACGCTGCTGATGACCCTCCCGATCCCGGTCGCCAACCACCTCGGGCTGAAGGTCTACCCCCGGGGCAACCGGGTCAAGGGGACCGACGACGCGCTGGTCTGGCTGGTCCCCGCCCCCGAGTACTACGAGTTCCGGTCGGTCACCGACGACGGCAAGCGCTGGACCGGCCCGTCCAGCGGGCCGTTCGCCCACGTCTACCTGCTGCGCTCGCTGGTGCCGTTCCCGAGGGAGCTGGACGGCCTCGCCGAGCTGGAGTTCCGGATCGAGGAGGAGGAGTGGCGGCCGGCGGTCGCCGCCCTCCAGAAGCTGGGACGGGCGCGTCGGGTCGTCCTCTGAACGAGGGCCTGCCCGTTCCGGGCGCTACGGAGCTCCAGGGCTCTTCCGAATGTATATATAGTGACACCAAGGATAGTTGCCCGCATGTCGGGCACGGGGGGGCGCCCCTCCAAGCCGGCGGGACCGACGCGCTACCGACTGCGCAACCCGCTGCCGCTGCGGACGGAGGCGGACATTGCAACGACCCGGGTGGGGATTCCCGAAGAGCCGGTCCTGGCCAGTCCGAGCGGACCGGTCGATTTCGACTCGCTGGCCAAGGCGATCCGGCGGTCGGTCGGCCATGACGGGATGCGCTCGGAGGATGCCCGTTCCATCGCCGCCCACGTGCTGAACTTCTTCGGGTTCAACGAGAGGATCATCGATAACGTCCTCGAACCCGACGATCGGGACACGTTCTACATGCTCGAGGACACCGGCATCCTCGAGACGGAGCGCGACGAGACGACGCTCTACGACGGCCGGGAGTGGCGTATCCACTACTGGATGTTCCGCAAGGAGCGGATCTTCGAGCTCGCGCGCGAGGAGTCGGCCGCGATGGCCGCCGCCGGGGAGCAGGAGATCGTCTACTCCCCGAACGCCGCCCGCCGCTCGGGGGCGTTCCGCCTGCCGCACGGCGAGCACGGCACCGGCCTGCCGGCCCACGCCGTCTACCACGAGCTCGGGGACGAGATCTGGCTGGAGCGCCGGCAGAGCCCGGCGCCGCCCGCGGCGCCCGCCCCCGGGCGCCGCACGCATCTGCACTCGTAGGGCCGCGGGGCTTATCGGCCGCCTCCTCTCGACGGGCGGTGCGCCGGTTCCTGCTGATCGCCCACAAGGTCCCCCCGGACGGGGCGTTCACGCTGAACGACCTCGCCGGCGGGGCCGGGCGCATGGACGAGGTCGCCCGGGCGGTCTCGACCGCCTTCACGCTGTCCAACGACCTGCGGCGGGACACCGAGGTGACGGTCGTGTTCGCCGCTGAGCCCCCCCCGAGGGCTCGGAAGATCGAACTGTTCGGCTCGAAGCTGCGCTACCTGAACCCGGACGAGCGCTCCACCGCCGCCCTGCTCAAGAACGCGCTGGTCGGCTCGGCCCGCTACCCCCAGGAGTTCGAATCCTCCCCCGGCCTGCGCGTCGGGCCGGTCGAGCCGCTGCGCCAGCTCGAGGCGTTCCTCCGTCAGGACGGGGCCCACTGGCTGACCGAGGAGGGTGCTCCGCTCGGGGGGGCGAGCCTTCCGCCGGACTTCTCGGCGTTCCTCTCCGACCCGTTCGACCCGACGGCCGAGGAGCTCGGCGTGCTCCGCGCCAGCGGCGTCCCGAAGCTCTCCGTCGGGCCGCGGTCGCTCCGAACCAGTCAGGTCCTGGACGCGATCCACCGCGAGCTGGACCTGCGTGAGGCGGCTCGAGTCCCGGGAGGGTAAGCCGTCGCCGGGTGTCCTACCGGGCGGCAAGCGCCGGGCCGGCGGTCGGCGGCCGGACCGCCTCTCGCACGGTCCTGGGCCGGAGCCCGCCCAGCACGGCGGTCAGGCGCAGCACCTCCCGGGGCTCGGGGCGGATCCGGGTGCCGAAGACCAGACGGGCCGGCTCGTGGAAGCGCTCCCGCACCTCGCGGAGGACGTCGTCCAGGGTCTGCAACGTCAGGTTCGTTCCGCCCTCCAGGTGGACCAGCGCCGACGGGTGGTCCGGCAGGCGGAAGTCGAGCAGCGAGTCAGCCAGGGCCTGGTGGACCAGGCGCCCGGGGTCGCTGATGTGCTCCTCGCCGATGACCAGGGTCGAGAGACCGGACTGGCGCAGGTGGTTCTTCAGGCTCGCGAGGTCGACGTTGAGCTGCGAGGGGTGGTCGACCATGTCGAGCAGGCTCGCGACCAGGGCGTGCAGGTAGGCGTTGCGCACCCCGAAGACCCGCTGGATCGGCAAGGAGTCGAACCGGCGGAGCTTCTCGTTCTCCAGCGCCAGCAGCAGCCCACCGAGCCGCTCGAGCTCGGCCACCGAGCCATCCACGTTCTCCCGCAGCATCGGGTTCGCCTCGAGCTCGAGCCGGAACGGCAGGAAGACGACCGGCACCGGCAAGGTCTCGGTCGTCTGGAGCTGGCGGGAAAGGAGCGGCAGGAGGGCGCTGCCGGTGCCGCCGCCGAGCCCGGCGAGCAGGAAGACGATCTCGAACGCTTGCAGCCGGCGGACGATCTCCTCCTGGCTCTCCTCCGCCGCCCTTAGGACCGCCGCGCGGTCTCCGCCGCTGCCACGACCTCGCAGCTCCCGCCGACCGAGCAGGATCCGCTCGTCAACGCCGACCCGGCCGAGGTGCGTCGCGTCGGTGTTGATGGCGATCGATCGGGCCCCCGGCAGGCCCAGTGCGCCGAGGTCCTCGACCGCTTCGCTGCCGGCCCCTCCGAGGCCGACGACGGCGATGGAGGGGGCACCGGCGAGCTCGCGGAGGGCCTCCGCCCCGTGGTCGAGCATCGTCCGGCCAGCGCTACGGAGGAGGGGCGCCGTCCGCCGGCACCGGGTCCGCCTCGCGCCGGTGGAGCCGGGAGGGCGGCGTGATCTGGTCGAGGCGGCTGCGGATGTACTCGCGCACCGCCGAGCGGACCGCGTCGTCGACGCTGACCGAGTTCCCGTCGCGGACGAACTCCTCGAGGCGGTTGTTGTCCTGCCGCGACAGCTCGACGACGACCTTGCGGATGTGGTGGGGAGGCAGATGCAGGGCTACGTACTGCTCCAGACCCTCCCGAATGGTGTCGGAGATGGTCGCCGTCCCCTTGCCGTCCTGGATCCGCTTCAGCTTCTCGAGCAGCTCCTCGGGAATGCGGACCGTGACCCGCTCGGATGTGTCGACCATGGATGTCAGACAAGATGGTACTTTTTGTCTGACGATTGACATATCCCTGCGCCGGTATATAGAGTGCGCGAAGGCGCGGTTCTGTTCAGTAATCGGTGCTTGGCTGTCCGACAACCGGCTCCCCTCCATTTTCGGCGCCTGGCCGCTCGGTCACGAGGTCAACTGCGACCCCCGCAGGTTCGGTCCGCGTCGCGAGCTTGAGAATCTCCGACCACCGGAACCCCGGGATCGTGGGGAGGCCCGCCATCGCGCCTGGCGTCGTACCGAGCGTTTGGTGGTCTCGCACGAGGTTGTAGTGGACGCGGAAGCCTTCCATCAGAGCCTCCGCCCCGGACTTCCGGTCGAAGCCGCGCATCACCTTGATGCGCTCCTTCTCGGTCCCGTGGAGACGTTCCACGAGGTTGTTTGAATCCCGAGCCCGGATGCTCGGGACGCGGCGGTGCGGAGTGCGACCGCCCCGGCCGTACTCCAGCCGAATCGCGCGTGGGTATGCCTTCATCCCGTCAGTCAGGATTTCAGTCGGCCGGTCGTCGGTCGCGTGCTTGGCCTCATGGAGCGCTGCCCGGGTGTCTCGGAGGCTCCGGTCGTTAGAGACGCGCGTCGCGAGCAGGAACCGGGTCTCATGGTCCAGCACGTTCCAGACGTAGTGTCGTTCTCCATCGACCGAAACTACCGTTTCATCGACGTGCCACTTCTCGCCGACC
>JASHYB010000125.1 GCA_030043255.1 Thermoplasmata archaeon
TGGGGCGGCTGGACGACGCCTTTCGCTGGCTCGACCTCGCGCTGGAGGACCAGGAGATCGCCTTCGTCCGATGGTGGGTCGGCGCGGGATTGGAGCGGGCACGGTCCGACCCGCGCTTCCGCCAGCTGCTGCGGCGCTCGGGCCTGGCCTAGCCCCCGGACGTCGGTGCGGGCACCTCAACGAACGGCGAGGATGCCGCCCCAAACCGTAGTATCCGTTTCGGCAGGTTGATTATCCCGTACCGCCTGCGGGCCAGCATGTCCGACGACGGGACCTCGGGCCGGAAGCCTCGTACGCTCTGGGCGGCCGCCGTGGCCGTGGTCGTCACGGTGCTGGCCCTGATGTCTATGGCGACCCCTGCGACGGCGGGCGCCGCCGTCACCGTCCGATCCGGCGCCGCCCCGACGGTCGCCGGGCATCCCCAGTCCATGACTCGCTGCCCGCCCTGCGTCATCGAGATCCTGGCGTTGCCGGGGCCAAAGTCCCCCCCCAAGATCAAGCACGAACCGTTCTGGGGGGTCGCCATCTCCGGGGTCAACAACGGCGCGCCGACCACGACCAACACCTCCGAGATCACCATCGGGGACCTGCCCAACGGGGTCTACCACTACCTCATCTTCGGCCCGTCCGGCTGGGTCGCCGCCAACGAGAGCGGCTCCGTCACCCTGGACAACGACAACGCGACCGTGACGACGGGCTTCACGCAGTCCCCGACGCATTCGCTCACCGTCAGCGAGACGGGGCTCCCGAAAGGAACCCTGTGGTGCGCTACCGTCGCGAGCGCCCTGACGTTCTGCAGCTCGGCCTCGAGGCAGCGGATCGCGAACCTCACCCCCGCGACGTACAACTTCTCCCTCACCGGGGCCGCCGGCTACGGTCTCAAGTACCCCGCCCCGACGACCGTCAACCTGACCGACGGCTCGCTGAGCGTGCACCTCGTCTACCGGCCCGTGCTCTACGTGCTGACCCTGGAGCAGAGCGGCTTGGCGTCCGGGACGGTCTGGCATCTGACGCTCTTCTGGTACGACAGCGCGACCGGCAAGCACCGTCAGGTCAGCCGCTCGACGAGCGGCACGTCGCTGGTCTTCGACGTCACCAACGGCACCTACAACTACACGATCAAGCCGATCGCGGGCTACACCCTGCCGACCGAGACGCCGATCACCGTCAGCGGCGCACCGGTGACGCGCGACCTCGTGTTCACGGCGGTGCCGAGCGCCGTCACGTTCACGGAGACCGGCCTGGCGTCGGGGACGGTCTGGAACATCACGATCAACGGCCAGACGTACTCCACCAACCGGACCGAGATCCAGGTCAACCTGACGGACGGACGGTACGGCTACACGATCGGGATCCCGACCGGCTACACCGGCCACGGCTCCCCGGTCTCCGTGAAGGTGGACGGCTCGCCGGTCTCGGTGAAGGTCCGGTTCCACAAGAGCTAGGATTCCCGCGCGCGCCGTGCCGCCGGTCCGCGGCGACTAGCGGGGGCGCTCGGGCAGGATCAGCTGGACGTCGCCGAACTCGTGCCAGAGGTACCCGGCCTCCCGCGCGTGGCGGTAGGACCGCTGGATCGTCGGCTCGCCGGCGACCGCGGCGAGCAGCGCGAGGTGGGTCGTGGAGGCGGCATGCAGGCCGGTCAGCAGCCCGTCGACCGAACGGACGACCGTCGGCGGCGCCACGTACCGTCGGGTGAACCCGCGGCTCGCGCGCAGGCCCCACGGTCCCCGCGCGGTCTCCAGGGCCCGCACGACCGTCGTGCCCACCGCGAGCACGCGCCCGCCCCGTCGGCGGGTCTCGGCGATCGCCTCCACGGTGGCGGCGGGAACGTCGTACGGTTCCGGCAGGAGCGGAGGGGCGCCGGTAACGTCATCGCCGGCCTCGAGGCTGGAGACCCCCGCGTGCAGCAGGACCCGGGCGAGCGCGATCCCCCGGGCGCGTAGGCGCGAGAGGACCCGCTCGGAGAACGGTCGGCCCGCGCTGGGCATCTCGGCGCTCCCCGGAACGGCCGCAAAGAGCGTCTGGTAGGCGGAGAGCGGGGGGGCCTCGGCGAGGTAGCCGTAGCGGATTGGCTGCCCTTGCCGCTCCATCGCCCGGCCCACGTCCCCGTCGAACCGAACGAAGGCCAGGCGCGGGATCGAAGGGTACCGGGCGACGACGGTCGCCTCCAGCCCGCCCGCGGAGAACGCGCAGCCGTCCGGCAGCGGGAGCGGCCCCGGCCGTTGCTCGGACCAGCGGGGCTCGGCCAGCCACAGTCCCGGCCCGTACTCGGTGGCCAGGTTCAGCCGGAACGCTCCCGGCGCACCTCTCGCCGGCAGGGAGGCGGGCAGGGTGGCGCTCTCGTTCACCACGAGCAGGTCCCCCGGGGAGAGCAGTTCCGGGATGTCGACGAAGGTCCGGTCGTCGTCGCAGTCCGGCCCGCTCACCAGCAGACGGACCTGGTCCCGGGCGAGCCCTCTCGATTCGGGCGTGCGGTCCGCCGCCCGGAGGGCGGCTGCGGGCCGAGCCCCCTCGGCCGCGATCACCGTGCCGCCTCCCAGTGGTCGGCCTGCGCGAGGAAGCGGCTGCCCGAGATTCCACCGTGCGGCTGGTGGAGCAGCCAGTTCCAGAACGGGACGGTCACCTCCGGAAGAGGGCGGTCGGAGATGTCCTGTCCGGGGAAGGCCGCCTGGTGCATCGCGG
>JASHYB010000126.1 GCA_030043255.1 Thermoplasmata archaeon
CGCTGGCGGGTCCAGAGCAAGAAGCCCACCGCCGCCACGATCGCGGCGGCGATGATGGCCAGCCACTCCCAGAGCGCGAGGCCCAGGATCTTCTGGGTGAGGAAGTGGGTGGCGCTCGGGCCGGGGGTCCCGTAGGTCCCGGCGAGCTGGTCGACGGCCACCACCCCGTTGTAGCGGGCCTCGACCTCGAGCGTGTAGCTCTTGCCCGGGGTCAGCGGGGCCGCGCCCCAGGTGATCGTGTAGGCGGTGACGTTCCCCTCGGGCTTGCCCGCGGCGACGTCCGTGGCACCGAGGAAGATCTGGTTGCCGCCGCCGACCGGCGTGGCCAGCAGCTCGACCTCCGCGGGCTGGCTGCCGTTGTAGTACAGATTCCCGCTGGTGAAGTACGTCACCGTGGTCGCGGCCGAGAGCTTGGTGGGTGGGTTCGTGGACGTGACCGTCACGCGCACCTGGCTCTGCTCGAAGCCGACCGGCGTGCTGCTGTCGAAGGTCCCGCCGCCCTTCGCGGGGAGGTCGTGGTTCCAGACGATGACGAAGTACGGGCTGTCGTCGACGGTCTTGCCCTGGAGCCCGACGACCGTGTCGTTGACCTGCCAGGTGAGGTCGACGGTCGCGTTCTGCCCGGGCGCGGTGAGGTCGACCGCCTTGTCGGCGGTGGCGAGCAGGATGCCGTCGCTCACGTTGTAGAACAGCGTCCCCTCGAGGTTGGCGATCGGGGCCGTGCCGGTGTCGCTGACGTTGACCGCGACGGTGAGGTTCTGCCCGATGCGGATCGCGTTGGTCGCGACCCCGTTGGCGTAGGTGATCACGCCGTCGTGCGCGGAGAGGGCGGTCGAGCCGAAGTACCCGGGGAACACCAGGCTCCCCCACGAGTCGGCGCCGTCGTAGCCGGCCGAGCCGTTCGCGACGCCGCGCGGGTACGGGCTGACCGACAGGTTGAACGACGCCGCGGCGCCGGCCCCGGCCGGCGGGGTGACCGTGACGTGGTAGTCGCCGAGGAAGAGGCCCTCGGGCACCGTCGGGCCGGAGATGTTGTTGGAGGCGAGCAGCAGGGAGGCGATGCCGGAGCCGTTGGACGCGCCGTACGACGCGACGCCGTGCTGTTGGTCCCAGTACTGCAAGTACGCCCACATCGAGGGCTCGTTCGCCGCGAAGTTGTTGACCCGCTGGACGGTCGCGTTGTTGAGCTGCGAAGTGCCGTAGGCGTAGGAGGCGCTCACCGTCCCGTTCGGGACCGGCAGCGAGCCGCCGCGGCCGTACAATTGCACCTGCGCCCAACGGAACAGGTAGGCATTGCTGGTCGTGTCCGCGACGATCGCCCCGTTGCCGAACTGGTCGGTCTCGTTCTGCAGCCGGCCGTTCGCCGTGAGGTTGCCCAGGTAGGCGGTGGCGCCGTCCGTCAGCTCCAGCTGGTGGACCTTCCACGGAGCGGCGAACTGGCGGGCGAAGTTCAGGCCGATGAAGCTGTCCACCGTGTAGAGCGTGCTACCGGTGCCCGAGACGTCCATCCCGAACGGGATGGAGTTGTTCAGGGTGATCGAGAGGGTGACGTTGTCCACGGCGGCGCCGCTCGTCAGGTTCACCCAGACCGTCAGGCCGCTGACGGCCCCAAAGTTCCCGGTCAGGTTGAGCCACTGGGTGATCCCCGCCTCGTCGATCGCGGTCACCAGCGGGCCGGACATCGGGATCGACACGTCGCTGGTGACGTTCGCCAGGAACTCGATGGGACCGCCCGAGGTAAGGTCGTAGGTGACCCCGTCCCAGCGGACGTCGACGGTGGCGGTGCTCGGGGCCTTGTTGGAGTCCTGGTAGAAGAACGTCAGGTTGCCGCCGACGATCCCCGGATAGATGTACGCCTCGGCCAGCGCCTCCGTGCCGTTCGGGGTGAACCAGGAAGTGAGCTCGGTCGGTCCTGCGAGGTCGAAGATCTGCGAGGAGTTCACCGGGAGCGGCCCGGGGGTGCCGTTCGCGCTCAGATTGTCCGCGAAGAGGTCGGTGTAGGCGCTTCCGAACAGGTTCGCCACGCCGCCCGACGAGACCGTGAGCGTCGGGGCGTACGAGAGGCCCCCGAGCAGCGCCTTGGAGACCGTCAGGTTCCCGTTGTAGGGATTGGGCCCGAGGCTCGACGCGTTGAGCGTGAGGTCCCCGCCCGCCCCGACGGCCACGAGGCCCGCCGAGTCGATCTGCGAGTTCCAGAGCGTCATGACCCCGTCGACGAAGAGGTTGATCCTCGGGAACGGGTTCAGCACGAAGGTGTCGGTCGTGAGCGTCGAGTTCCGGACGATGACGGTCCCGTTGTCGACGAACTTGAACAGGTGCGACAGGCGCTCCGACAGCGTGCCGAACGAGCCGATGTACTGGACAAAGATCAGCGAGGTGTTCTGGATGACCAGCGTGCCGCCGGTCTCGACCGTGATGTTGCCGCCCTGGTAGTAGGAGGTCCGGCCCTGGGGCGGGCTCTTGTCCGGCAGGTAGACGGTCTCGCCCGCGGTGACGACCAGGTCGCCGTGGGTACCGTCGACGAGCGGCGTCGTCACGGCGGGGCGCGACGCCGCAGCGCTGGACGCCGGGCTGGAGGCGGAGCCCGTCGGCGCCAGCGAGGAATGGTAGAGCGGTACGGCGAACGCCCCTCCGAGCATCAGGACCGCGACCAGGACGATGGCGAAGCCCCGAAGGTTCGTTCGGCGCAGGACGGGGACCGGGCCTCTAGGCGAGAGAGGCTCGAGCCGGCGAGCGTTCACGTGCTTTCAGAGTCCAAGTCCGACTATTTAAATGCCACCTCGGCCGCGGCGTGCGCCGGAAGCC
>JASHYB010000127.1 GCA_030043255.1 Thermoplasmata archaeon
CTGCGGCCGGCGATGTAGGCGACCACGGGCTTGGAGAAGCGCTCGGCGATCATCTCCGCCGCCTCCTCCTCCGCGGTTCCTCCGATCTCGCCGACGAGCACGAGCAGCTCGGTCTCCGGGTCCCGCTCGAACAGCGGCAGCGCGTCGACGAACGACGTCCCGACGATCGGATCGCCGCCCAGCCCGATGCACGTCGACTGGCCGAGCCCGTGCTCCTTGATCCCGTTCACGATCTCGTAGGTCAGGGTCCCGCTGCGCGAGATGACGCCCACGTGCCCCGGGCGGAAGACGACGTTCGGGATGATCCCGACCTTGGAGGCGCCCGGCGCGGCGATCCCCGGGCAGTTCGGGCCGATGATCCGGGTCCCCTTCGCGCGGGCGTAGTGGTACATCACGAGCATGTCGTGGAACGGGATGTGCTCCGTGACGAGGACGCAGAGACGGATCCCGGCGTCGACCGCCTCGAGGAGCGCGTCCTTGGCGAACGGCGCGGGCACGAACAGGCAGGAGGCGTTGGCGCCGGCCTTCCCGACCGCCTCGCGCACGGAGTCGAACACCGGGACCCCCTCGACCTCGCTGCCGCCCTTCCCCGGGGTGACTCCGGCGACCACGTGGGTCCCGAACTCCCGCATCGCGCGGGCGTGCACGGTCCCCTGGTGGCCGGTGATCCCCTGCACGACGACCCGCGTGGCGGCGTCGACCAGGACCGTCATCGAGCCTCCCGGGCGGCCGCGACGACCGCCTCCGCCGACGCCCGGAGGTCCGGCACGCTGGTCACCCCGGCCGCCCGCAGGATCGCGATCCCCTCCGCCTCGTTGTTGCCGCGGATCCGGGCGACCAGCGGGAACCGCTCGTGCGGCGGCACCGACCCGAGCGCGGTGACGAGGCCGTTCGCGACCGTGTCGCAGCGCGTCACGCCGCCGAAGATGTTCAGGAACACCGCCTTCGGCTTCGCCTGGGCCATCAGCAGGAACGCCTCGGTGACCTTCTTCGGGTCGTCGGTCCCGCCGAGGTCGAGGAAGACCCCCGGGGCCCCCCCGAACTCCTTCAGAACGTCGAGGGTCGCCATCGTCAATCCGGCGCCGTTGGCGATCACCCCGATGTTGCCGTCGAGCTGGACGAAGGCGATCTCCTTCTCGCGGGCGAGCTCCTCCAGCGGGGTCCGGTCGTCGTGCAGCGCCGCGTACTCCGGGTGCCGGAACGCCGCGTCGTCCTCGATGATCACCTTGGCGTCCAGCGCGAGCAGCTTGTCGCCGACGACGGCGAGCGGGTTGATCTCGACCAGCTCGGCGTCCTCGCTGTCGTAGAGGCGGTAGAGCGCCGTCAGCAGCCGGTCCAGCTCGCCGGCGAGCGGGCCGGCGACGCCGAGGGACCGGGCGGCCCGGCGGCGCTCGTAGGCGGCGAGGCCGGGGAACGGCTCGATCGTCTGGCGGTCGATCTGCCCGGCGTCGACCGACTCGATCTCGACCCCCCCGCGGGCGCTGGTCATCAGCAGCGGCAGGCGCGCGGTCCGGTCGAGGGCGAAGGAGACGTACAGCTCCCGGCCGATGGCGACCTTCTCCTCCACGATCACCTCGCGCACGGTCTCCCCGGCGAAGCGGCTGCCGAGGATCGCCGCCGCCGCCGACCGCGCCTCCTCGGGGGTCGACGCGAAGCGGACCGCCCCGCCCTTGCCGCGGCCCCCGGCGAGCACCTGGGCCTTCAGCACGCAGGGCAGCGGGACCTCGCCGGCGCGTACCGCGCGCTCGACCTCCTCGGCCGAGGCGGCGACGCGCCCCCGAGGCACCGGCACCCCGTACTTGCGGAACAGCTCCTTCCCCCGACCCTCCGTCAGCTTGACCATGATGGACCGCGGCCGCGAGCCGGGGGCCCGTCTTAACGGTGGCCCGCGTCTGGCCGTGCCGACCCGCGCGAGCGGCTCCGTCGGGCCGCGCCGGCAGCGCGGCGAGGAGCGCGCTGGGCGCTCGGGGGACCCGTCGCGGGACGGAGCTCGGTCGGGGGGACCGGGTCGTCGGCGAGCTCGCGGCCGAGGTCGTCGAGCAGCTTTCCTGCGACCTCCGCCTTGGGTCCCCGGAGCCACCGGCGGGGGCCGCCGAGCGGCAGCACCAGGACGTTCGCGTCGGAGGCCCCGACCGTCTGGACGTCGTTCGCCACGACCCAGTCCGCGCCGGTCGCCTGCTGCAGGCGACGTCCCTCCTCCTCGAGCGCCTCGGTCGACCGTCCGGCCAGGAGCTTGAAGGCGACCAGCCGGCTCGGGCGGGGGGCACGCCGCCGAAGTTCCGGGAGCACCCGCGGCGCCGGACGCAGGGTCAGACGGAGGGTGGGGTGGTCGCGGGAGGCGATCTTGCCCGGCTCGGCGTCCACGGTGTAGTCGGCGAGCGCCGCCGGAACCCATACCGCGGCCGCGCCAGCGAGCTCGCTCGACCGGCGGCCCGCGAGCTCGACCAGCTCCCGCACGGACCCCCAGGGACGGACCGTCAGCCAGGCCGGGATGGGGACGTTCAACGCCCCGGCCCAGAGGACCACCTCGGCCCCCCGGTAGTAGGCCTGCTCCGCGAGGGCGACGGCGGTTCGGCCGGAGCTGTCGTTCGTGATCGAGCGCACCGCGTCGATCGGCTCGCGCGAGGCGCCGCCGACCACGACGACGCGGCGGCCGACCCACGGGCCCCTGGCGAGCCGGTGCAGGACGGCGGCGGCGACCTCCTCCGGCCCGGCAATCTTCGCCTCCCCCTCGACGTTCGGGCCGAACAGGATGCCCACCCCCCAGGATCGCAGCTTCTCCAGGCTCTCCTGGACCGCCGGGTTGCCCGCCATGAACCCGTGCATCGCCGGCGCGAGCAGGACCGGCACGTGCCCGCCCAGCGCCACTGACGCGAAGGAGGTGACGGGCGTGTCGTCGATCCCGTGGGCGATCTTCGAGATCGTGTTCGCGGTCGCCGGGGCGATCAGGTAGAGGTCCGCCTGGCCCTCCCCCGGCCCGAGCAGCGTGACGTGCTCGACGTTGCCGGTCAGCTGCACCACCGGCGGATGGCCGGTGGCGAACTCCAGCGCCTCCGGCGTGATGATCCGCGTCGCCTCCGGGCTCATCACCGCCCGGACCTCGGCCCCGTGGCGCAGCAGCTCCCGCACGATCTTCGGGACCTCGACCGCGGCGATCGAGCCCGAGACCCCGACCAGGATGCGCCGGCCCTCGAGCAGGCGCGTCGTGCGTCCTCGGATCGCTCGGCTCGGGTGCATCGTCGCACGGAGCCGGGATCGGGACCCTGCGCTCCGACCTTTCGGGAGCGGCCGCGCCGTTAAAGCGAGCGCCGGTTCCCCGGTCCGATGGCCCCGGGTGCGATCGACCGGTCGACCGGCTCCGAGCCGGTGCCCGCCGAGCCGCTCCGCGCGCTGCCGGTCGTCGGGCCCTCCGTTCCCTCCTCGGAGCTCGCCCCCCGGCCGCCTCGAGCCCCGCCGCGCCCGGTGGAGGTCGCGCGGGGGGTCGTCCTGTTCGACCTGGACGGCACGCTGCTCGACGACCTGCCCCTGATCGCCGACGTCGCCGCCGACGTGATGCAGAAGGCCTTCGGCACCGATCCGGAGGAGGCCCGGATCCACTATCTCGCGACCACCGGCATGCCGTTCGAGGCCCAGCTCGCGCAGCTCTATCCGCAGGCGAGCGCCCCGGTGCTGACGACCGCCGCCCGAACGTTCCACCAGCGCAAGGTCACGGAGGCGTACGCCCGGGCGAAGCCGTTCCCGGAAGTGCCCAAGCTGCTGAAGACCCTCGCCGCGGCCGGATGGAACCTGGCCGTGACCACCGGCTCCGAGACCGAGATGGCGGAGCTCCTGCTCGAGCGGGAGGGGCTCCGCTACTGGTTCGACGACGTGCTCGGCTCGGCGGAGGGGACCAAGCGCGAGCACCTCGCCGAGTACCGACGACGGTACGGCACGTCGAGGATGTTCCTGGTCGGCGACTCCCGCTTCGACATGGAGGCGGCGCACGAGGCCGAGGCGGTGACCGCGCTCGGCCGGGCCAGTTCGCTGCGCGGCTGGACGCTGACCCCCGAGGACCTGACCCGATGGGGCGCGGCCTGGGCCGCCTTCTCCCTCGGGGAGCTCCCCGGGGTGCTCGACCGCCTCAGCCGGCCCGCGGCGCGCCGCCGGTCGACGGCGCGCCGTCCGGCCCGAAGCCGCTAGGGTGGGGCCGGGACCGAGAGTTTCCCGCCGCAGGGTTCCCTGCGCCGATTTGAACCCGGGTCGAGGGATCCACAGTCCCCCAGGATAACCAAGCTACCCCATCCCGGCCACGAACCCCGACCGGCCCCCCGGACAAAAAAGCTTGGCGCGGACCGGTCGGCGCGCTCGCCCGCACCCGCTTGCTACGGGGGCCCGCCGGGAGGAGGCGGACGGCCCTCTTCGGCGGCCCGCAGCCATTCCCTGCGGAACGCCCGGGCGTCGCGTCCGACCTTGACGAAGAACGCCCCCAGGCCGACCGCGATCCCAGCGGCCAGCCAGGCGCTCCAGACCACGTACCCGGCTCCGGAAAGCGCCAGCCCCAGCCCGAGCAGCACCCCGAGGGCGATCACGGCGCCTCCTCCGACGTAGAAGACGGTCTCGCGCAGCACGGTCGACCCGCCGGTTCAGCGGTACGCCCAGACGACCGCCTGGCCGAAGAACCGCCAGGGCACGCCGACATGCGGGAACCTCGCTCGTCGCAACGCCGCCACTTCGGCGTCGACGGTGCAGGGGTGGTCGAACCGCTCGTGCTCGTGCCAGACGACCTGCGGACTTCGGTACGGCCCCCGGGGGGAGCGCCCTCCGAACTCGGAAGCGGCGATCTGCGCGTAGCGCGTGTCGAAGACCGGATCCTCCGGCAGGTGGTCGTCGCCGTCCCCGAAGTAGCCGCCCGGCGTCAGCGACCGGGCGATCCGCCGGAACAGCGCCCACTTCTGCTGGTCCAGCAGGTGATGGATCGCGAGGGCGGAGACGACCACGTCGTACCGCCCCTCCCAGGCCGCCTCCAGCCGCCCGGCCCGCAGCTCGACGCGGTCGAGGAACGGGCGCAGGCGGCGCCGGGCGGCGGCGATCATCTTGGGCGAGACGTCGAGCCCGACGACCTCCGCCTGCGGGAACGTCTGGAGGACCGCCGACGTGAGCGCGCCGGTGCCCACGCCCAGCTCCAGGACCCGGAAGCTCCGGGTCGGCAGGAACGGGATCCCGCGCACCAGGGCCCGGTGCAGTTCGGTGTACCCCGGCATCGACGCGCGGGCGGTGCGGTCGTACCCCGGGGCCTCGCGGTCGAACTCCTGCCGCAGCGACGGCGTCGCCCCGGACCGGGACATCGCACCGGCACGGGCTCCGGACCATATCGGTTCGCGTTCGAGCCTCCCGGCCGTCCCCGGCGTCCCGTCGGTCCGCCGGCGACCCGCCGCGTTAAGTGCCGACCGCCAGTGCTGCGCCGTGGCGCTGACCGCGCTCTCGGCTGTCGACGCATCGGCGCTGCGCTGGCTCAAGACCGCGGAGCGCCCGGTGGCGTTCTCGCTGCGGGCCGGCGACGCCGAGCTCGCCCAGCTCTCCTGGGTACGACCGGGCGGCTCCCTCGCCACCGCGAAGACCGCCGACGCCACGTGGACGCTCAAGCGCGCCGGCTTCCTGCAGCCGACGATCCTCGTCCGCGACCCCGTGGATCCCCAGGCGGTCGCGCGCCTGACGGCCCATCTGGCGCGGCACGAGGTCACGCTGGGCAGCGGCGCGACCTACCGGCTCCGACGCGTCAGCCACCTCATCCCCGCCTGGCGTCTGACGACCGACCGCGGCGAGGAGGTCCTGCACGTCGAGCCGGTGCCGGAGGGCCGAGCGCTCGGGGCCGGGGCGGTCGTCGTGTCCTCGCCGAACACCCCCGAGGTCCTGCTGCTGCTCGTGCTGAGCTGGTACTTCATCGTCCTGAGCTGGTTCGAGGACGAGGCGGTCGAGACGCTCGCGCCGTTCGAGGGCTTCGACCCGCCGCTCGCTCGCGGCGGGTCCGGCTGAGGCCCCTACGCCCGCTGCAGCGCGGTCGCCCAGAGCGAGTCGAAGCAGGCCGAGCAGAGGTTGTGCATCTGGGGCCAGCCGCCTTCGGGGACCAGGGTGATCTTGGTGATCGGCCGGTGGCAGTTGTCGCAGACGATCGTCCCGTCCTGGATCACGCGTCGTCCCTCGCAGCGGTCGGGCCAACGGGGCGTGCTACAAAATGGGGACGGGGGCGCCCGATGAACGGGCCGCTCGCCCGCGTCGGACCGGAGGCGTTCGACGGCGACCGGCTCCTGCGACCGGGGGTGGTCGTGGTGGCGTTCCTCGCCGACTGGTGCCCGTTCTGCCGACGGTTCGAGCCCGAGCTCCAGCGGCTCGTGGCGGAGCAGCGACTCGTGGCGGTCGCCGCAGACCTCACCTCGGAGGAGAGCCCGCTCTGGGACCGCTTCCGGATCCGGGTCGTCCCGACGGCGATGGTCTACCGTGACGGGGTCAGCGTGCTCCGGATCGACGGCCGCCGGTTGCGGGGACTCGGGGCGGCCGACCTGCGCCGAATCGCCGACGCCGCGCGGGCCGCCGGCGGGGCCGGCGACTCGGCGCCAACGTTCACGCCGTGATGATTACTTGTAGCGCGTTCACCAACAGAGCGCTTAAATCTCGCCCGCTCTAAGGACTCTGCGAGGACGATGGGCGACTTCGGGATCTTCCTGGCGCTGACGACGGCGATGGGCATGTCGATCTTCCTGTCGATGCCGGTCGTCTACAGCCGACGCGCGCAGGGACGCTGGGCGACCGCGCTGAACGCCGTGGCGATCGGGATCCTGGTCTTCCTGCTCGCCGACGTCTTCTCGGACGTCTCGCCGATCCTGTACCCGAGCGGCTACGTCGCCAACCTCGGCTACTCCGTCGCCTTCGCCGTCGCGTTCCTCGTGGCGTTCCTCGGCCTGTACGTCGTCGACAACCTGCCGCGGCCGGCCCCGCGCGGCACCGGCCCGGAGGACGCCCCCGACGCCGTCGTCTCGCCGGACTCCGGTCCCCGGAGGACGGCGCTCATCATCGCCCTCGGCATCGGCCTGCAGAACCTGACCGAGGGGCTGGTCTTCGGCGCGAACTGGACCGCCGGCGCGGTGGGGGTCCTCGCGGTGGTCTTCGT
>JASHYB010000128.1 GCA_030043255.1 Thermoplasmata archaeon
CGACCCGTCCCGGCGCGTCGTGCGCTGGGCGCCTCCGGTCGCGGTCGTCTGGGCCGCCCCGGCCCCGACCAGCCTCCCCTCCTCCCCCGCGGCCGCGGGCCGGCCCACGGTCGACCTCGGGCCGACGCTCTCGGCCCCGCCGCCGGTCGTGCGCTCCGGCGGGCTGCGCTCGCAGTGCCCGTCCTGCCACACGACGCTCGTCGCCTCCTCCTCGCCGAGCCTGAACGTCTGTCCGCAGTGCGGTCGGCTGTTCTCCTCCCGGACCGCCACCTCCACCGCGGCGGAGGCCGAGGTCCCGGCGCCGGCGGCGGCGCCCCGCGAGGCCGGGCCGAGCCCGACGAGCTACGGCGACCGGCGCTCCCAGGAGCTCCTCGCCGCCTACGTCACCGCCCAGCCGATCCCGTGCCCGCGCTGCCGGACCCCGCTCAAGCACCGGGGCGTGAGCGAGTACTCCTGCCCGAGCTGCGGAGAGTCGGTCCGGTTCGGGACCGCGGGCTCGAGCGGCCCGGCGGTCGTGCGGACCGGCGGTCCGACGACCGGCCCCCGGCCCTCGTCCCCGTAGCCGTTCGGAGCAGGCCCTAGAACGGCACCGTCGCCCGGACCTCGCGCACCAGCGCGCCGGTGGCGATCGCCTCGGCGAGGCGCGCGATGTCGTCGGCGGGGCTCCGGTCCGCCGTCCACGGAGCGACGCGGGCCCGCAGCGCCCGCAGCGCCGCCTCGGACCCTCGGCCCCCCTGGCGGGGTCGGCGGCGTTCGAGCGCCTCGCCGGCGACCATCCACTCGATCGCCACGACCCGCTGGGTGTTCGCCAGCACCCGGGCCAGCTTCGCACCGGCCCAGGCCCCCATGCTGACGTAATCCTCCTGGTCGGCGCTGGTGGGGACGCTGACCGCGCTCGCCGGGTGCACCAGCGAGGCGTTCTCGTTGACCAGCGCCGCGGCGACGTACTGCGGCACCATGAACCCGCTCGTCACCCCGGGCTCCGGAGCGAGGAACGCCGGCAGGCCCCGGTTCAGCGCCGGATGGACGAGCCGGGAGGTCCGGCGCTCCGAGAAGCCGGCGACGTACTGGACCCCCAGCGCGAGGGTGTCGAGCGCGAGCGCGAGCGACTGGCCGTGGAAGTTCCCGCCGCTGACGAACTCCTCCGGCCCCAGCACCAGCGGGTTGTCCGTGACGGCGTTCAGCTCCGGCCCGACGACCCGCTCGGCGAACTCGATCGCCAGCCGGACCGCGCCGAGGACCTGGGGCAGGCAGCGCAGGGTGTACGGGTCCTGGCCGGCCCAGCCGGAGCGGCCGGGGGAGAGCTCGCTCGTGGCGAGCAGCGCGCGCAGCGCGGCGCTGACCGCCCGCTCGTGGGGCGCCTGGCGGGCCTCGCCGAGCCGGTCGTCGAACGACTGGGGGGAGCCGAGCAGCGCGTCGGTGCTGAGCGCGCCGGCGATCGTCGCCGCGTCCAAGAGCCCCCGCGCGTCGGCCACGCCGAGCGCGAGGTACGAGGCCATCAGCGCGGTGCCGTTCAGGAGCGCGACCCCCTCCTTCGCCTCCAGCTCGAGCGGCCGCAGGCCCTCCCGGCCCAGCACCTCCCGGGCCGGCACGGGGCCCGGGGCCCCGGCGGCGCGGAACGCGCCCTCGCCGGTGAGCGCCAGCGCGACATGGGCGAGCGGGGCGAGGTCGCCGGAGGCGCCGACCGACCCCTGCTCGGGAACCCAGGGAACGAGATCGCGCCGCAGGAGCTCGGCGAGCAGCTGCAGCAGCTCCGGCCGGACGCCGGAGAGGCCGTGCGCGAGCGAGTTCAGCCGCAGCAGCAGCAGGCCCCGGACGAGCTCGGGCGGCAGCGGCGGGCCGGTACCGCTCGCGTGGCTGCGCACGAGCGCGACCTGCAGGTCGCGGACCCGGTCGGACGGGATGGTGACCGAGGAGAGCGCCCCGAAGCCGGTGGTGACGCCGTAGACGGCCCGGCCGGCGCTGACGGCCCGCTCGACCGCCTGGCGGCTCGCCCGCACCCGCTCCAGCGCGGCGGGGGCGAGCTCGACCGGCGAGCCGCCGCGGACGACCTGGAGGAACGCGTCCAGGGTGAGCGAGCGACCGTCCAGCGCAACGGCCTCGGGCACCGCTCGGGACCGTCGCCCGTCCACGTCGCTACGCCGGCACGACGAGCTCGCCGCCGGACTTCTGCAGGGACGGCTGCCGCCGCGTCTTGGCGCCCTTGGTCTGCCAGAACAGCTCGGCGAACTCCTGGACCTGCTTGAGCAGCTCCTGGGCGTCCGCGAGCGTGGTCGACTGGCGGGCCTTGGAGGCCTGCTTGAGGATCTTCGTGACCAGGTCCGGCAGCTGCGGGACCTGCTTGAGGTGGTCCGCCGTGATGTAATCGCCCCAGATGACCCGGACCTCGTGCTTGACCCGCTCGGCGTGCTGCTCCTTGACGAGCGCGTAGCGCGCGAGCTTGGCGACGTAGGCCGCCCGGTCCTCCGGCTTGGCGTCCGTCGGCGGCATCACCGCCTCGCCGATCAGCTGGTCCATGCGCAGCACGGTCAGGGCGGCGATCTGGGCCTCGTGGGGGTCGTAAATACCGCACGGAATGTCGCAGTGCGCGTAGACCGGCTCGGGCGGGAGCACGGCGTCGCGGAGCTCGACGAATCCGGCGCGGAGTCGGGCGAAGGCGGACATGGTCGCGGACACGTCGGGCGGAGGATAACGTTGCGGGACAGCCCGGCCGAGCTGCTCTCCCCCGGGGCCCGGTGGCGGCGCGCGCTGCGGAGCCGACGGGTCCGGGTCGAGGACGGAAGCATGGCCCCCGGCCTGCTCCCGGGGGACCGGCTCCGGATCGACCCCGGCGCCTACCTCCACCGGGACCCGCAGGTCGGGGAGATCGTCGTGGTCGAGGATCCCGAGCGGCGGGTCCGCTGGCTGCTGAAGCGGGTGGCGGAGGTGGACGTACCGGGTCGGACGGTCGAGCTCCGGGGCGACGAGGCCGAGCGCTCGCGCGACAGCCGGGCCTTCGGCCCCGTGCCGTTCGCCGCTCTCGTCGGTCGGGCCTACCGGTTATACTTCCCCCCGGTACGGCGGCGGCGACTCTGAGCTCCCGAGCGTTCCCCCGAACCGTTAAGCGATGTGGCAACTACCCACATCGATGGCCGCCGCTACCCCCGTCTGGATCGTCGTGCTGATCGTCGTGGCCGCCGGCGCGGTCGGTGCCGGCTTCTTCGGAGGCTACGAGTACCGGGGCGGCGCGGCGAGCCGCGCGGCGACCGTGAACGACACGCTGTCGGTGCTCGCCGCCGGCTCGTTGACCACCTTCTTCTCCACGCTGGCGAGCGACCTCGCGGCGCAGAACCACAGCGCGAGCGCCCCGTCGGCGGCCCAGGTCTACGAAGGCTCGCTGGACGTCACGACGGCGATCACCAGCCTCGCCTCCAAGGCCGACGTCGCCGCGGTCGCCGACTTCCGCCTGATCCCGCAGCTGCTCGAGCCGAAGTTCGCGAGCTACGAGGTCGTCTTCGGCGCGAGCCCGGAGGTGCTCGTGTACAACTCGAGCATCAGCGCGTTCGACGGCATCAACACGTCGAACTGGGGCTCGGTGCTCTACACCGCGGTCTCCACCAAGGGGGTGGCCCCGTTCGCCGTCTGGAACGCCTCGACCGACCCGAACGGCTACAACGAGATCTTCAGCATGATGCTCCAGGGCGTGATCTACGACAGCGGCAACAACGCCTCGGTCTACGGCCACTTCTACAGCGGCTCCCCCGGCGCCTACGCGACGCCGAACCCGGCGATCACGGTGGGGGAGCACGAGTCGGAAGCGGCGTCGCTGCTGAAGACGGGGGTCGTCTCGTCGCTGATCACCTACCGGGCGTTCGCCATCGCGAACGACCTGTCCTACGTCTCCCTCAACCCGATCGTCGGCCTCGGGGCGAACAACACGACCGCGCTCCACGACTACCAGCAGCTCTCCACCGAGATCCTCTCCTCCACCGGCTCATTGACCCCGGTGAAGCCGGCGCCGGTCCTGTTCGCCGCGACCGTCCCGCTGAACGCCCCGAACCCGGCGCTCGGCGTGGAGTTCCTCGACCTGCTGATCTCCCCGCAGGGGGAGGCGGTCCTCTCCGCGGGCGGGGCGTTCACCCCGATCTTCCCGGCCTGGACCGACGCGCCGGCTAATGTGCCGCCGGTCCTGGCGCCGGACGTGACGACCCTGCCGGCCTGGGCGCAAGGGTATCTCTCATGAGCCCGGGGGGCGAGGACGCCCCCCCTCCTGCGGCCGGCCGGCGCCGGCCCCCCTGGCTCGCGCTCCACGTGGTGCTCGCCGGCTCGCTGCTGGTCCTCTTCCTCCTGCCGCTCTACGCGCTGTTCACCTACGCGGGGCCCCAGCAGATCTGGTCGGCGGCGTCCGAGCCGGCGGTCCGGACCGCCCTGGGACTGACCCTCTACGCCTCGGCGATCGCGGTGGTCGTCGCCGCCGTCCTCGCCGTGCCGTTCGGCTACCTGCTCGCGCGCCGGCGCTTCGCGGGCAAGAGCGTGGTCGAGTCGGTCGTCGGGCTGCCCGTGGTCGTGCCCCACCTCATGGTCGGGCTGGGGCTGTTCCTGCTGGTGCTGCCGGGGACGCCGCTGTACCGGTTCACGCAGTGGATCGGCTTCCCGGTCTACGACACGATCTGGGGCGTCGTCCTCGTGATGGTCTTCGTCAGCGCCCCGTACACGGTCCTGGCCGCCGACCTGTCGTTCCGGGCGGTCGACCCGAGGCTGCTGGAGGCGGCCCGCTCGCTGGGCGCCGGACCGGCGACCGTCTTCCTCACCGTGTCGCTCCCGGTCGCCGCGCGGGGGATCGTCGCCGGCCTGCTGCTGACCTGGGCCCGGGCGGTGAGCGAGATCGGAGGCATCCTGATCCTCGCCTACACCGTCTACCCGGCCGGGCCGTACACCGGCCCGGTCACCTCGACGATCAGCGTGCTCGTCTACGACCTGTTCCAGGCCGGCGACCTGCGGGGGGCCGCGGCGGTCAGCTCGGTGTTCCTCCTGCTCGCCTTCGCGATCTTCTTCGCCGTCCGCCTCGGCGAGCGGGCCGGGCGCCTGCCGTGGGGCCGAGGAGCGCTGCTGCCGTGACCGACTGGTCCGCCCAGGGGATCACCGCGCGGCAGGACGGTTTCGCCCTCGGACCGGTCGACCTCGCGCTGCCCGCGGGCCGGACGGTCGCCGTCCTCGGCAGCTCGGGGGCGGGGAAGACGACGCTGCTGCGCACCCTCGCCGGGTTCGTGCCGGCGGAGCGTGGCCGCCTGGTGCGCGACGGCCGCGACGTCGGTCGGCTCGCGCCCGAGGAGCGCCGGCTCGGCTACGTGCCGCAGGGGCTCGGGCTGATCCCGACGCGGACCGTGGAGCGGAACGTCAGCTACCCGCTGGAGGTCCGGGGCCGCACCGACGCCGTCGCGAAGGGCCGGGCGATGCTCCAGCGGTTCGGGCTGACGGCGCTCGCCCGCCGCCACCCGGCCCAGCTCAGCGGCGGGGAGCTGATGCGGGTCGCCCTCGCCCGGGCGCTGCTCGCCGAGCCCGAGCTGGTCCTCTGGGACGAGCCGTGGCAGGCGCTGGACGTGGAAGCGCGCCACCAGCTGTCGTTCGTCTTCGAGGAGCTCCGGGAACGGGCCCGCGTGCCGGCGGTCGTCGTCACCCACGACCCGGAGCTCGCGTTCTCGGTCGCGGACGAGTTCGTCGTCCTCCACCGGGGGCGCCCGCTCTTCCGCGGCGCGCCGGAGGAGCTGCTCGCTCGCCCGGTGGACGGCTTCACCGCGCGCTTCGTCGGTTTCGACAACGTCTACGAGCGGGCCGAGCTCGCCCGCGGCCCGCCCGGCTCGTTCGCCGCCTGGCTGCTCGCCCGGGCCGGTCCCGCCGGGATCGCCTTCGCCCGGCCAGCGGTCGGTGGCGCGGCGGACCCTTGGACGGCGACGGTGCGACGGGCGCGCCCGAGCCCCGAGGGGGTCGTGGTCACGGCCAGCGTCGGCGAGCTGACCGTGACCCTGCGACGCGACGCGGCCGTCGGGACGCCGCTGCCGTCCGTCGGCGAGCGCCTGCGCTTCGAGGTCGGCGAAGGGAGCCTGCGCCCGTTCGCGGGGGCCGGGGCACCGGAGGGCGGAGCGGCGGGATGAGCCGGGCGGACGTTGTCACCAGCGGCGACATCGAACTGCTGCGGGCGGTGGCGCGCGGGCGGTCGGTCGCCCGGGCGGCCCGGGCCCTGCGCATGAGCCGCGACCGGGCCGTCTACCGGCTCGACCGCCTCGCCCGGGCGTTCGGCGGGCCGATCGTCGTCGGGGTCCGCGGGGGCGCCGGCCACGGCGGGAGCGCGCTCACGCCGCTCGGCGACCGCATCGTGCGGGGCGGCTTCGCCTCGCTCGAGCTGCTGGACGCGCGCCCGACGGTCCCGCTGTCGGTCCCGAACCTGCTGCGCGGGGTCTACCACGGGGCGCCCCCGGCGGCAGAGGTCCACGTCCGGCCGTCGCTGCGCCTCAAGGTCACCTTCCCCGCGGAGGACGGCGCGTCGGTCGCGCTCCTGCTCGACCCGGAGGCGGTCGTCGTCGCCCGCCGCCGGTTCGCCTCCAGCGCCCGCAACGTGCTCGCCGCCACCGTCGAGGCGGTCCGCCCCGGCCGGCGCGGACGGGAGCTCACCCTGGTCGTGCGCACCGCCGGCCCGCGGCTGCGGGTCGCCCTCACCGAGGGCGCGGTGCGCCAGCTGGGCCTCGCCCCGGGCGTGGCGGTCTGGCTCTACGTCAAGGCGACGGCGCTGCGCCCGGTCTCCGCCCCGGCGCACCGGCCGCGCTAGGCGTCCCGGACCCCTTCGGTCGTGAGCGAGAAGACCGCCTCCCCCTCGGGGAGGTTGGGCGAGTCGATCAGGCGGGCGATCCGCTTCGGGGGCTTGGACTTGCGCAGGTAGACCCGGTAGGTCGCCGCGTGGGCGACGATGTTCCCGCCGATCGGGCGGGTCGGGTCGCCGAACAGGATGTCCGGCCGGGCCGAGACCTGGTTCGTGACGACGATCGAGGCGTTGTAGGTGTCCGAGAAGCGCAGCAGCTCGTGGAGGTGCTTGTTGAGGAGCTGCTGGCGCGGCGCGAGCTCGCCGCGGCCGAGGTACTCGGCGCGGAAGTGTGCCGTCAGCGAGTCGACCACGAGCAGCCGGATCGGCTTCTCGCGCGCGAGCTCCTGCGCCTTCTGCAGGAGCAGCATCTGATGGTTCGAATTGTAGGCGCGGGCGACGTGGATCCGGGCGGGCGCGGCGTCGGGGTCGAGGCCGACCCCCTTCGCCATGTCGACGATCCGCTCGGGGCGGAACGTGCTCTCGGTGTCGATGTAGACCGCCTCACCCTGGAGGCCGCCCTGGTCGGCCGGGAGCTGCACGTCGACCGCGATCTGGTGCGCGAGTTGGGTCTTGCCCGAACCGAACTCGCCCGAGAACTCCGTGATCGCCTGGGTCTCGACCCCGCCGCCGAGCAGCTCGTCGAGCGCCTTCGCGTTGGTCGTGATCCGCCCGAGCTTCTGGCGCCGCGCGAGGAGCGTGGTGCCGCTCTCGAACTGCCCGACGTCCGCGCGGCGGCGCGCTTCCCCGATGATCTTCTGGGCGCTCGCGGTACCGATCTCCGCCGCCTCGGCGACGTCGCCCGGCGAGGCGACGGCGAGCTCCATCAGGTCCGTGTACCCGGCTTCCCGCAGCTTCTCCGCCGTCGTCGTCCCGACCCCGGGGAGCTCCTCGAGGGGAATCTCGGGCTTCGGT
>JASHYB010000129.1 GCA_030043255.1 Thermoplasmata archaeon
CACGGCCACCCGGCGCCGTTCCCCGAGGAGCTGATCGAGCGGCTGGTGAAGTTCTACAGCTACCGGTCGAACGTCGTGCTCGACATGTTCGGCGGCACCGGCACCGTGGCCTCGGTCGCGCGCCGGCTCGGACGCCATTACCTGCACATCGACGCCTCGCCGGAGTACTGCCGGCTCGCGCTCGAAAGGATCCGGTCCGCTCGGCCCCCCGCGGGGCTGCGGATCCGGGCGCCGCCGGAGCTCGAGCTGCCGCCCGAGGCGGCCGAGCTCCCCGCCGCCTAGGCCGACGCCGCCGGGAGCGCCGGGCCCGGGGTCCGGGCCGCCGTCCCGAGCAGTCGGCCGGTGAGTTCCCGGACGGCCAGCTCGAGCAGGGGCACGAGGTTCGACGTGTCCGCGCGGTTGTAGCGCACCAGCCGCTCCAGCGCGGCCGCGTTGCCCCGGCGGTACTCCTGCCAGAGCCGGACCGCTTGGAGCCCGTCGACCCCCTCGACCCCCTGCCGGTCGCCGAGGCCGAGCGTCGCCTCGATCCGCTTCAGCCCGCCGCTGAGGCCCAGTCGGTAGAGCAGGAACCGCAGGTCGATGTGCGCCGGGGGAGGGACGAGCTGCGGGAACGCCACGAGCAGGAACGGCACGTCGAAGCGGCTGCCGTTGAAGGTGACGAGGACCCCGAACCGGCGCAGGTAGGCGGGCAGCTCCTCGAGGTCCTCGCCCGCGACGAAGGAGCGGACCTGGCCGCCGCCGTGCACGCTGACGACGGTGACGGTCCCCTCGTAGGGCGAGAGCCCGGTCGTCTCGATGTCCAGGAAGGCGGTCTGCTCGGCGAGCTCCGGGTACAGCCGCCAGTGCTCGCCCATCGGCAGCCGGCGGGCGAACCAGCCGGCGTCGCGCGCGGCGAGCGCCCGCTCGCTCGCGGCGACGGCCGCCCCCAGCGCGGCGGCCGAGCTGGGGCGCGACGTGACGGCCGCGACGACCTGGCCCCAGTCCCGCACGCCCCGCTGCCAGAGCTCCGCCTCGATCGCCGGGCCGACGCCGGGCAGATGCAGGAACGTCGAGCGGAGCACGGGCGCCCGAGCCCGGTCCGCCTCATAATCCCGAGCGACCGCGGACCACGCGCTACGGTCGCGGGTCCGCGCCGTCCACCGGCAGCGGGCCGAGCGGGGCGATCAGCGCCTTCACCGCGGCCCAGAACTTGGGGACCTCCTCGTGGGGCAGGCGGCTGCCGTAGATCGGCGCGCGGCACTCCGCCTCGAGGACCTCTGGGTCGTCGGTGTCCCAGACGAGACGGACCACCCAGTGCTCGTGGTCCTCCTCGTAGGCGAACACGCGCTTGCGGGGGTCGGTCGGCACGGGGTTCGCCTCCAGGATGTCCAGCGGAGGCTCTGGAGGCGGCGGAGGGCCCGGCATGAGCAGCAGCGGGGCCGGCCGAGGGGGGAGCTTGAGCCGGATCCAGGCGACCACCGGCCAGCGACTTCTCGAGACGCCGAGGCTGGGCATGCGAGCGGCGGAGCTCGCCGTCCGCTAAGAGCGCGACGGCGGTCGACCACGCCCCGCCCGTCACGTTCATCCCGTACCGGTCGGTCCGAGCGGAGGTTGCCCGCCTCCGACCCGTCGAGCCGGACCGCCCGCGCCGAGGCGACCGTCGGTCGCTCCTCCGCCCCTCCGCGGCTGGTGATTCTGACCGGCCTGGATGTCCGCGCGTTCCGCGGCGGCGAGAAGTACGCCGCCACGCTGGGGCGCGAGCTCGCCGCCCGGGGCGTCGACGTCCGGCTCTTCAGCAAGATCGACCCGAACGAGCACTTCCGCCTGGACGCGCGCGCCCTCGCCGAGACCGTGCGCCTGCCCATCGACTTCTACCCGCTGTTCTGGCTGCCCCGCCTCCCGCCGATCCCGCTCCGACCGGCGCGGTTCCTTCGCCACCTGCGGGCCGCGGACACCGTCTTCACGCTCGACGGGACCCCGCGGCACGTCGCCCTGGTCGTGGCGGCCGGGCGGCTGGTCGGTCGCCGGGTGGTCGTCGGGCTGCACTCCCCCACCCAGGTCGACGAGCTCGCCGCCGAGCTCCGCTCGTCGGGCATGCGCGCGCTGCGGGCCCGGCTCTTCCGGGCGGTCCTGCGACGGGCGAACGCCGTCCACACCATCAACGCCCACCAGGCCGCGACGCTGCGGGAGATCGGCCTCGCGAGCAACGTCGCCATGGTGAACTCGTTCACCACCGCCGAGCCGCTGCCGCGGGCGAACCTCTCCCCCGGAGCGTTCGAGGCGCTGTTCGTCGGCCCGTTGGAGCGGGAGCAGAAGGGGATCGACCTCCTGGTCGAGGTCGCCCGTCGGGTCCTTCGGGCCTCCGCCGAGACCCGCCTGACGGTCATCGGCGCCGGCCGGGACGAGCCGCTGGTCCGGGGGCTGGTCGACGAGTTCCCGGACCGGGTGCGTCACCTCGGTTTCGTCGAGGAGGCGAAGCTCGCGGCGGCGTACGCGCGCGCCGACGTGCTCTGGATGACCTCCCGGGCGGAGTCGTTCTCGCTGGTCGCCCTGGAAGGGTTCACGCAGGGGGTCCCGGTCGTCAGCTTCGCCGTGCCCGGCCTCGCCGACGTGACCTCGATCTTCCCGGAGGGACGGGTCCCGTGCTACGACGTCGAGGCGTTCGCCGCCGAGGTCCTGCGGCTGCGAGAACTCGCCCGGGCGCGGCCGGAGGAGTACGC
>JASHYB010000130.1 GCA_030043255.1 Thermoplasmata archaeon
CCCGCGGATCACCGACTGGTAGGCGTTGAGCCCGAAGACGTGCAGCCCCAGGCGGGAGTAGCAGCGGGCGATCGCCTCGCCGATGGAGGCGATCCCGTCGCCGGCCTGGCCGCCCGCGCGGACCGAGATCTCCGGCATCCTACGAACGAGAAGAGGCCGCTATTAATCGCCGCCCCCTTCGCGGGCAAGCGTTACGGGCCCCCTTCCCGTCGCCGGCCGATGCTCCGCCCCGTGCAGGTCCACCTGTTCGCGAGCGCCCGGCAGCTGGTCGGCCAGAGGACGGTGCGCTGGACCGTGCCCGCCGGCGGCCTGCCGGCCCGGGAGATCGTCGCCGGCCTGGAGCGCCGGTTCCCCCGTCTCGGTCCGACCTTGCGGGTGAGCCGGTTCCTGCGCAACGACCGCTACCTGGCCGACCTGGAGGAGACCGTCCGCCCGGGGGACGAGTTCGCCGTCCACCCCCCGTACGGAGGAGGCTAGCGGTGGTCGTGCGCCTCAGCCGCCGGTCCCTCAGCCTGGCGGCGGTCGAGCGCCGCCTGCGGACGGCCCGGTCCGGCGGCGTCGTCCTGTTCGCCGGTCGGGTCCGGCCCGACCGGGCCGACGGCCGCACGACGGTCGCCCTGCTCTACGAGGCGGACCGGGCCCCGGCGCTCGACCGGCTGCGCGCGCTCGAGGCGGAGGCCCGCCGGCGCTTCGGCGCCCGGGACGTCGTGCTCTACCACCGGCTCGGCCGGGTCCGCGTGGGGGAGGTCTCCGTCGTCGTCGCCGCCGCCTGCGCCCACCGGGCCCAGGCGTTCGACGCCGCCCGCTACCTGATCGACGAGCTCAAGGCGACGGTCCCGATCTGGAAGGAGGAGCGAGCACGACCCGCGCGTCGACCGCCACGACGCCCTGGCCGGCGGGCCGGACGATCAGCGGGTTCAGGTCGAGCTCGCTGACCTCCGGGCGCTCGACCGCCAGCTGCGAGACCCGCTCGATCGCCTCCACCAGCGCCGCGACGTCGCTCGGGGGTTCTCCGCGGACCCCCGCGAGCAGCGGGTAGGCGCGGACCGACTCGACCATATGCTGGGCGGAGAGCGGGCGCATCGGGGCGAGCCGGAACGTGACGTCCTTCAGGACCTCGACGTAGATGCCGCCCAGGCCGAAGACGACGATCGGCCCGAAGTTCGGGTCCCGCTGCACCCCGACCAGGACCTCCTTGCCGCCGGGGACCTGCGATTCGACCTCGTAGCCGTCGATCCGCGCGGTCGGCGCTGCCGCCCGGACCTGGCGGTCCATCCGCTGGAACGCCGCCCGGACGCTCGCGGCGTCCGCGAGCCCGACCGCGACCCCGCCGACGTCGGTCTTGTGCGAGATGTCCGGCGACGCGACCTTCAGGACGACCGGATAGCCGAGCCGCCCGGCGGCGGCCGCGGCCTCCTCGGCGCTGCGGACCAGCTCCGAGCCGGGGAACCGCAGGCCGTAGGCCTCCAGCAGGCCCCGCGCGGCGTACTCGGGCAGGACCGACTGGCCGGACTCCGCCGCGCGCCGCAGGACCGCCTCCGCCTTCGCCGCGTCGACCGGAAAGCTGCGGACCGGCAGCCGGGGGCGGTTCAACCAGGCGCGGTAGCGCGCGAGGCTGCCCAGCCCCTCGACCGCCTCCTCCGGGAAGGTGTAGGTCGGGACCCCGTGCTGCTCGAGGAAGGTCACCTCTGCCGACAGGTCGGAGAGGCCGAACAGGCAGGCGACGATCGGCTTGGAGGTCGCGGCCCGGGCCTCGAGGATCGCGCGGGCGACCCGGTCGCCGGTCATGGTGCCGGTCGGCGTCGAGATCACCATCGCGCCGTCGACCTCGCCCGAGCCGAGCAGGGCGATCAGGCTCCGACGGTAGTCCTCCGCGCCGACGTCGGCGGTCATGTCGACGGGGTTCGCCACCGCCGCGATCGACGGGAGCTCGCCGGCGAGCTGCGTGCGCAGCCCGGCGGACAGGGGAGGGAGCTCGAGCCCCTGGCGGATCGCTGCGTCCGCGGCGACGATGCCCGGGCCGCCGGAGTTCGTGAGGATCGCCAGGCGAGGGCCGTCCAGCGCGAGGCCGGTCGAGAAGATCTTCGCGAGGCGGAACAGATCGCCCAGCGAGTCGACGCGCTGCACCCCGGCCTGGGCGAAGACGGAGTCGAAGAGCTGGTCGCGGCCGGACTGGGCGAGCGAGCCGGTGTGGCTCTTCGCCGCGCGCTCTCCGGCGCTGGTGCGCCCGCTCTTGATCACGAGCACCGGCTTGTGCTCGGTGACCTCCCGCGCCGCCTCCAGGAACTGCCGGCCGTTCGCGAGGCTCTCGACGTAGAGCAGGATCACCCGGGTCCGGGGGTCGCGGTCGAGCGAGGTGAGCAGGTCGTTCTCGTCCACCCCGGCACGGTTGCCGACCGAGACGAACCGCGAGAAGCCGATCCGCTCCGAGGCGCCGTACTTGAGGATCCCGGCGCCGAGGGCGCCGCTCTGGGAGACGAACGCGATGTTCCCGGCGGGGGGCAGCAGCTCGCTGAAGGTCGCGTTGAGCCCGACCTCGGGATCGGTGTTGAACACGCCGAAGCAGTTCGGCCCGACGAGCGACATCCGGTGCTCCCGGGCCCGGGCGACGACCTCCGCCTCCAGCGCCGCGCCGGCGTCGCCGACCTCGCGGAAGCCGGCGGAGATGATCACCGCCCCCTTCGCGCCGGCCCGGCCGAGCTCGTCGACCGTCGCGGCGACCTTGGCGGCCGGGACGATGACCACCCCGAGCTCCGGCGCCTCGGGCAGCGAGCGGAGGTCCGGGTAGCACCGGACCCCCGAGACGCTCTTCCAGGACGGGTTCACCGGGTAGGCGACCCCCTGGAACCCGGCGGACAGCAGGTTGCGGAACAGGCTGGTCCCGACCCGGCCCGGCCGGTTGGAGGCGCCGACGACGGCGACCGAGGCGGGACGGAACAGCTCGTGCAGCTCGGGAGAGGATCCCACCACCATCGGGACGGCCCCGTCCGACCGTGCCCCGCGTTATATATCAACGCCCCGTGAAAACGCCGTGAGCGCGACGCCACCGGCCGCGGGAGGCCCGCCGGGCCACGCGCACGGCCCCGCGGGCGGCTCGCCGGCCCGGGGTCCTCGGGGCCTGCTGCAGAAGATGGACAAGGGCCAGCTCGGCCACGTCGTCGCCATCGGCAGCGGCAAGGGCGGCGTGGGCAAGTCCTCGGTGGCCGCGCTGCTCGCCTCCGAGCTTAGGCGTCGGGGGCGCTCGGTGGGGGTGCTGGACGCCGACATCACCGGCCCGTCGATCCCCAAGCTGCTCGGCATCCCCGGGCCGCTGGTCGACCGCGGCGAGGGGATCGAGCCGGCGGTCTCCCGCGGCGGCGTGCCGGTCGTCTCCTCGCAGTTCATGGTCGAGGACGAGCAGACGCCGGTGATCTGGCGCGGCCCGCTCGTCACCCGGCTGATCACCCAGTTCTACGGTTCCGTGCGCTGGGGCAAGCTGGACTACCTGCTGATCGACATGCCGCCGGGGACGAGCGACGTGCCGCTCACCGTCTTCCAGACGATCCCGATCGACGGGATGGTCTTCGTCCTGACCCCGCAGGACCTCGCCGCGCTGATCGTGAAGAAGGCGATGAACATGGCCCGCGACCTCCACGTGCCGCTCCTGGGGGTCGTCGAGAACATGGCCTACGTCCGCTGCCCGCACTGCGGCGAGCGGATCGAGCTGTTCGGTCCGAGCCGCGTCGGCAAGGTCGCCGAGGAGTACGGCCTGCCGGTCCTCGGCCGCCTGCCGGTCACGCCGAGCGTCTCCGAGCTCGCGGACGCCGGCCGCCTGGAGGAGCACCGCAGCCCCGAAGTCGAGGAGCTGGGGGCCGCGTTCGAGAAGGCGGTCGACGACGCTACGAAGAGCGCGGTGTCGGTCCTGTGACCGCACGCAGCTCCCGGAAGGCGATCGATTCCACCGGCACGCCCCGTCGGTGCAGCGCCTGGGTAAGCCCGGGCAGGTGGGCGTCGCCCACGACCACGGCGATCCGACCGTAGCCGCGGGCCCGCAGGTTCGCGAGCCGGTCGGCCATGTGCTCGTTGCGGTCGTCCAGCAGGACCTTGGCGAGCGTCGGGCTGGCCCGGCGCAGCTCGCTCGCGAACTCCGCCGGGTCCTCGACGTAGCGGTCCATCTCGCGCTGGACCACCCGCGTCGGCACGAACAGCCCGAGCACGGCGCCCGCGAGCAGGCTCACCCGCTCGCGCACGGACAGTCCGGCGAGCAGCGAGCTGAGCGTCGAGCGGATCGGGTCGTCGATGAGGAAGAGCGGCAGGTCGCGCTCCCGGGCGACGCTCGCCGCGGCCTTCATCTCCTCGCCGGCGCCGCCGCCCAGCTCCGCGCCCAGCCGGCGCTGCAGGTGGCCCCAGAGCCGCGC
>JASHYB010000131.1 GCA_030043255.1 Thermoplasmata archaeon
GTGAACTCGATGGGGGTCTTCGTCAGCCGGAACGTCGCGGTGAACCGCAGCGCCACGTGCGGCGACGTCAGCGGGCTGTGGACGGTGAACGAGTGTCCCGCGGCATGGTAGTCGTGGTTCGCCGCCTGCACGGTGTAGGTCCAGTGCCCGGCCGGCACGTACAGCGTGAGCGTCGTGCCGGAGGAGCTGAACGAGTAGGGGGCGGTGAAGTTCACCCACCAGCTCATGCCGGTCGGCAGTCCGTGCTCGGTGACCACGACCTGGCGGGACTCCGTGAACACGGCGTGGACGCTGACCGGGCTGCCGCTCACGACGAACGTCCCCGGCAGCGCCGAGTAGTACTTCGGGAACTCGAGCGTCCCGCCGAAGGCGAAGGCGTAGTTGCCATCCGGCTCCGCGAAGGCGATCGTCGACGAGCTGCTGGAGAACTGCTGGCCGTTGGTCAGGTTCAGGTACCAGGTAAGCCCTGTCGGCACGCCGGACTCGGTGAAGGTCACCTCATACGTCGGCAGCCCGTAGACGATGGTCTGCGTCAGCGCGGAGCCGCTCGCCGTGAGGGTGCCGCTCGCCGGCACCGGCGCGTAGCCGGGCACCGTGCCGGCCACGAACGGATACGGGTTCGAGCTGTTCTGCAGGTCCGCGACCATGGTCGCGGGCGCGCTGACGTAGCCGGAGGTCCCGGCGATCGACATCGTCCAGTTGGTCCCGCTCGGAAGACCCTCCTCGTTGAACGTCGCGAGCACCCCGCCGCTGAGGGTGGAGGTCCCGGTGGCGAAGGAGGCGAAGGTCGCGTTCCAGTAGAGGCTGGTGTCCAGGAAGAGATTCTCGTTGAGCAGTACCGTGGTGTAGCCGGTGGTCCAGTAGTCGGTCGCCTCGATCGAGGCGGTGTCGAGCAGCGGCCCACCGCCCTGCTCCTGCGCGGCCCCCTGGTTGCCGCTCGCGGAGGTGCCGATCAGGACGTTGTTCGTGACGTCGAACGACTGGCCAGAAAGGACCATCGCCGGCGCGCCGCTCAGGGTGTCGTTGAAGGTGTTGCCGCGGATCGTGCTCACGTCCCGCGGACCGCCGGTCCAGACCATCTCGGTGAAGAGGCCGTAGCCGCCGCTGTCGTTGAACAGGTTGTCCTCGACCGTGATCGGGCCGGTGGCGTAGGCCGCGCTGAAGCTGGAGTTCGTCAGCAGGACGACGAGCCCGATCGCGTCGTTGTCCAGGGTGTTGCCCTGGACCAGGCAGGTCGTCGCCGACGGCGGGCAGCCGACCTGGACGCCGGCCGACTGGGTGCCTTCCCACCAGTCGTAGCCGTTGCCCCCGCCCGAGCTCGAGACCGCGGAGAAGTTCGCTACGGTGTCGTTCCGGAGCACCACGCTGCTGCCCCCGACCATGATCCCGGTACCTCCGGCGACCGGAGCGCCGGGCCCGCCGCCGGGGCCGAGGACGGTGGTGTTCGAGATCTGGATCGTGCCGGTGTTCAAGGTCGTGGGGTAGACGAGGTTCCCGGCCCAGATGCCGGCCTCGGGCTCGGCGAGGTTGGGCGTCTCGACGATCGTCGAGAGCTGGACGGTCGCCGTCCCGACGTCGGGGTTGACGAACAGCCCGACGGCGAAGCCGGTGATGGAGATGCGGTAGACCGACACCACGCTCGCGTTGAACGCCACGCCGTCGGCGATCGAGCCGACCGGTGCTCCGGGCGTGACGCCGAACGCGTCGCCGCCCAGGAAGTAGCTACCGACATCCTTCGGGTAGAAGCCGGCCGTCGACTGGAAGCTCGAGATGTTCCCCAGCAGCGCCCCGCTCACGTTCGCGGTCACGCTGAAGTCGTCGAGCGCGATCGAGTAGGTCGCGCTCGCGTTGTCGAGCACCGACTCGACGCCGACGTTGACGCCGCTGATCGTCCCCACGACCGCGAACACGCTGTCGTCGTAGATCAAGAGGCCGACGTTGACGTTCTGGATCGTGTTGTTGCCGGCGGTCGTCAGCCAGGGGGTCGCGGTGCTGTAGATCGGCAGGCCGACGTACGCTGGCGTCGCGTTCAGGTCGAGGGTGATGCCGTAGGCGTAGCCCTGCTCGACGTCGTTGTGCGTGACGGTCGCTACGGCCGTCGCGTAGACGGAGATCCCGAGGTCGTTCCCCGACAGGACGTTCCCGGAGACGTTGATCGCGTTCCCGCCGTCAAAGACGAGGATACCGGTCGACAGGTAGCCCGGCGCAAAGTAGTCGTCGTCGGGCGAGGCGGTCGGCCCGGTGTAGTGGTTACCGCTCACCGAGTTGTCCAGCACGTTGGCGCTGGCCCCGAAGGCCACCTGGATGCCGTTCTGCGCGATGGAGGTGTTCGCCCCGACGCCGGCGACGGTGTTGTCGGCGATCTGGCAGAGCTCGCCGAGGTCATCGCAGACGATCCCGCCCTTGTCGTAGTCGGTGAACGTCGAGTTCGTGACGCTGACCTGGACCGACGGGGACGGAGCGTGACCGGTGAAGAAGTAGCCGTTGTAGGCGTACAGTTCGACCCCGGGCTGGCATCCGAACAGCCAGGCCGGCAGCTCGACGCCGGTGACCGAGCTACCGAGCACGCTGCCGGAGGAGTCCTGGAAGTCGATGCCGTAGAAGTCCACGCCGCAGCCGGTGAAGGTGCTGGCCGCGGCGGCGCCGCTCACGGTCAGGTCGTCAATGGCCACTCCGGTGGTGTTCGCCACCAGGACGATTGCCACCGCGGGGGTGAGGTCGGCAAAAGTCGAGCTGCTGTCGAAGTCGAAGGTGTTGGCGACCAGCGGGGCGTTCGGCTCGAGGATCGTGCTGCCGTTGCCCGCGCCGATGAGCGTCAGGGGCTGGGCGATGGAGAGTTGCTCAGGATAGGTGCCCGCCGCCACGCAGACGGTCGAGCCCGAAGGCACGGAGTTGATGGCGGATTGGATCGCGTCGTTGTCACCGTTCTCACCGGTCACCGTGACCGTGCAGGTGGCTCCCCCGAAGTCCCCGTCGACGTGAGCGACCGCCGCGGATACCGGCCCGGAGGCGCTTGCGGGCCCCGTCGGAGCACCGCCGCCGAACGGCAGGACGAGCGAGCCAAGCGGCGACAAGGCCATCGCGACGCAGGCCAGCAACACGACGATCGGCGCGACGACGGTGACTGCCGTACAGCGGTTCCTCTGCATGACCCAAACTCCCCCCGGCTGAAGCTGGCCGTTCCCGAAACGGCCCGCCATGCCTAACGGCCCTCGGTTACTAAAAGGAGACGCAAAGCCCGTTTCGGACTGCGCCGCAGCCCGGGACGAAAAATCGGGGCCCGCCCCGGCGTTTCGCGCCGGAGCAGGCCCGGTCCGGGAACGACTTCCCTACGCTCAGGCCACCCCGCGGAGCCGCCGCAGCACCAGCGCGGCGCCCAGCAGACCGACCAGCGACATGCCGATCGTGAGGAGCGGGGCCAAGAGATCGCTCCGTGACAACGCGCGCTCGGTTCCGACAGCTGGGCTCAGGGACGCCGGCACGCCGCCGGTGCTGTGGAACGACACGCTCAGGCTCGTCGCCCCGTCCGCCGTATACGTCCCGCCCGTCCCCGCATACCCCGCCTTCGTCGTCGTCAGCGTGTAGCTGTAGCTCCCGTTCGCCACGTTGAAGTGCAGGCTCGTCCCCGTGCTGCAGTACGTCCCCACCCCGCTCACGTCAATGCACCACCGCGCGTGCGCCGG
>JASHYB010000132.1 GCA_030043255.1 Thermoplasmata archaeon
TGGAGCTCGGGGTCCCGCGCCCCGACCACGACGAGGGGCGAACGGCCCAGCTCGCCGCGCGCCCACCGTCGGGCGGTGCGGCAGTACGCCTCGTTGCAGGCGACGACGATCACCGGTTCGGCTCCCGGCATCCAGCTCGCCGGCTCCTGCGGACTCAGGTCGGAGACCATCCGGCACGCGATCCCTTCGGAGAGCAGCAGGTCGCCGACCGATCGGCCCAGGCTCGGGGTCTCTCCCACGAGCACCACGGTGCGCGGGCTCACGATGCCCTCAGCCGACGCGGAGGGGATAGTCCGGCCGTCAGGTCGAGTCGACGAACGGTCGGCGCGCCGCCGAAGTCGACATGAGCCGCGGGGCGCTCGACCGCGTGGGAGGGACCGTGACGGGAGAGCCGCTCGAGCCGGAGCTCGCCGCGAGCGCGCTCGAGACCGCGCCGATGGCGGTCGCGGTGATCACCGCCCCCGGCACGATCTCCTGGGCGAACCGCGCCTACTTCGCCGCGACGGGGCGGACGCCGGGGCTGCTCGGCACCGACTTCCACGACATCCCCGAGACGGACGGCACCTGGTCCCCCGAGATCCGGGCGGCGATGGACGCGACGCTGCGGACCGGCGCCTCCTCCACGTTCCGCGCGGTGAAGGCCCGGTACCGGGAGCACCGGCCGGGGGTCTACCTGGACATCGACATCCGGCCCCTGCCGCGGCGCGATGCGGCCCCGCGGCAGGCGCTGCTGATGATCCGGGACGTCACCGATCAGGTGGCGGAGCACGAGCGGTCGACGGTGTTCTACCAGGCGTTCCGCTCGTCGACCAACGCGATGCAGCTGACGGACGCGGAGGGGGTCATGCTCGACGTGAACCCCGCCTACGAACGGATCTACGGCTACTCGCGGGCCGAGTGCATCGGGCGCCGGCCGAACCTGGTGCGCAGCCGAGCGACCCCGAAGGAGGTCTACGAGCTGATGTGGCAGGCGCTGCTGGACCCGACCAAGGGCTACTGGTCCGGCGAGCTGCTCAACCGCGACCGCATGGGCCGCGAGCGGCCGGTGGTGCTGACGATCACGGCGATCCGCAACGAGCGCGGCGCGGTCACGCACTACCTCGGCATCGCCATCGACCTCACAGAGCAGCGGAGCTGGGAGCTCCGGGCGGCGCACGCCGACAAGCTCGCGTCGGTCGGGCAGCTCGCCGCGGGCGTCGCCCACGAGATCAACACGCCGCTCGCCAACGTGATGCTCCTCACGGAAAGCCTCCGTCGTCGGTCCCAGGACCCCTGGGTCCTCGAACGGCTCGACACCGTGACCGAGCAGGTCGACGTCGCCGGCCGGATCGTCCGGGGGCTCCTCGATTTCTCCCGGCGCGAGGAGCCCCACACGACGGAGCTGGACCTCGTCGAGGTCGCCCGGCAGACGGTGGAGTTCCTCAAGGGCAAGCAGTCGGCGAACGTCGAGATCGAGGAGGCCTACCCGTCCGAGCCGGTCCCGGTCCTGGGGGACCGCGGCCAGCTCGTGCAGGTGCTCACGAACATCCTGAACAACGCCTACGACGCGATCGCGGGCGTCGGGACGATCCGGGTGGCGGTCCGGCGCCGCGGCGACCGCACCGAGATCGAGATCGTCGACAGCGGCCCCGGCATCGACCCGGCCGTGCTGCCGAACATCTTCGAGCCGTTCTTCACGACCAAGGGCGAGGGCCGGGGTACCGGTCTCGGGCTGGCGATCTGCCACGGGATCATCCTGTCGCACCACGGCAGCATCACCGCCCGCAACGTGCCGGGGGCGGGGGCCGGCTTCCTGGTCAGCCTGCCGCTGCACGCCGGCCCGGCCGCGGGATGAGCGGCGGGCGCCGCGGCGCGAGGGCGCCTGCGGCTCGAGGAGCGGCGGGCGGCGTCGCGACGTCCGCCCCGCGAAGCCTCTAATCCCGGGGGCCGTTCCGCGCAGCCGTGCGCATCCTCATCGTGGACGACGATCGGATCTTCCGGGAGGAGCTGGCGGAGCTGCTCTCGGACGACGCGCACACGGTCGTCGCCCAGCCCTCGGTGCCCAAGGCCCTCGAGGCGCTCGCGCAGGAGGAGTTCGACGTCGTCCTCACCGACCTGAAGATGCCGCGGCAGAGCGGGCTCGACCTCCTCCGGGAGGTCCGCTCCCGCTGGCCCCGCACCTTCGTGGTCGTGGTCACCGGCTTCGCGACCGTGGAGACCGCGCTGGACGCGATGCGGCTCGGCGCGTTCGACTACGTGCGCAAGCCGTTCCGCCTCGACCAGGTCCGGGAGACGCTGCGCCTGGTCGCGCAGGAGCGCGAGTTCGACGCCCCCGAGGGGGCGCTCCGCGACCCCTGGCGCGAGGCGAGGACCCTCGCCGAGGGCGGGCGCTACGAGGTGCTCTTCTTCGGGGAGGAGAAGTCCTCCCCTGGCCCGCACCTGCACGTGGAGCGCCTGGACCCGGCGAACCCGTACCTCCTCGCCGAACGGACCGAGGCGTTCCTCGCGGACCATCCGAACGCCGCGGTGGTGCTTTCAGGGGTCGAGCGCCTCGTGGAACGCCACCGGCTGGAGGACATCGTGACGATCCTGGACCGGCTGCGCTCGGACCTCGAGGGACATGGGCCGCTGCGCGTGGGCTTCAACCCGCGTCGTCTTTCCCCGGAGGCGGCGGCCTCCCTCGGTGGCGCTGTCGCCGCCCCCGAGATTCAGGCCACGCTGGAAGCGCTCGCGAGCCCGATCCGGCGCAAGGTCCTATTGCGGCTCGCCGAGGCGCCGGCCTCCTTCGGCGCGGCGATGGAGGCCGCCGGGGTGGACGACTCGCCGAAGTTCGCCTTCCACATGCGCAAGCTCGTGGAGGCGGGGCTCGTCCTGCACGAGCAGGAGACCTACCGGCTCACGGCGCGCGGCGCGGCGGGGGCCCGGCTCGTGACCGACGCGACGTTCCTGCCGCCGGCCGAGGCGGCCCGCAACCTCGCCTTCCCGGGTCGGGGCTCCCGGTGACGCCGGGCCGACCGTCGCCGTGAAGCCGGTTCGACGGGGTCTTTAACCGTACGGCCCGGGTGTCGGTCCCCAGGGCGGGAGACGAACGATGACGTTCATGGACGACCTGACGCTGGTGCTCGACCTGCTGATCCTGGTGGCCGTGGCCGTGTTCTACACGGGGTTCATGGTCTGGCTGGAGATGCGCCGCAAGGACCGC